>JAGWBV010000048.1:0-24064 GCA_021295715.1 Candidatus Poribacteria bacterium
AATCAACTTGTGTCCTGTCTCATAAAGCACCGTCGCGGTGAGTTGCACCGAGACGATAAACGCCTGTGGAGTCCGTGTCAGACCTCGGTGAGAGGCAGTGGACGTTGAAGCAGGAAGTCAGGCACACATTGAAAGAACACTGTAGCGTTTTATAGGTTCTTGAGGTTTTGTTAAGTCCTACACAACGGTTATTAGGCTACTGCATCGGTGAGAATGGGGCTGGCAGGAGAAGTTTGCTCTCCTGTGTGATGGGTCTGACGGAGCCTTTGGGGGGCCAGACGCCTTTTTCTCGTGTCTCCGCTCGGATGCGTTGGCGTTCTTCAAAACTCCTATATGCCCATAGATGGATGAAATTGTTGATCCCACCGTATTCTGAGTACCAACAGCCTGCCAACGATGAGTATTTCACACGCTCAGGAATAGCAGCACCCCAGGCTTCTAAAACCTGCGGCATGCCCTCTGCAGGATAGGAGTACAAACGCATCTCATATATGGGTCCGAGGTCTCTTTCACCCAAGGGTTCCATAAAGGGAGCTGGCAGAAAAATCTCGGATACCATTGATATGATGAGATCGCTCGTATCGGGGGGCCATACCGGGTTCGGTCCGGCTTCTGCAGCACGACGAATCTCTGCCCGCTGTTCAAGGCTCTCGTAGGGCCAAACGGCGACCATCTGGTTCAAGGGTCCCACTTCGGTATACCAGTGTCCACCGAGTTTCGATAGTTTCTGGCGGCCGGGTAATTTTTCGCCGAAGCGTTCCCAGTATTCGTTAAGTTGACCGAGTTTCAAATTATAGGTTCTTATCTCGTAGATCACGCTCTCCTCCTACGTTATTTATAGTAATGAGACACGCTAAAGAGGCACGAAGGGTTGTTCGCTGCACAACTGTCTACATATTTTTCGACTTTACTCTAAATGTAGACTATACCACTTCTACACATATACTATCGAGTAGAGCTAAAATCACGGATTAAGGCAATGAGAATGAAAATTGCCTCTATCTCTCGCCTTGCTGACGAATTGTGACTAACTCTTCCAGAATGCGTCTGTGAAGACGATGTAATTCAAGACCTATTCCGATGCCGATCGCAGCCAACACACTCGCCGTGAGAATAAGCTTCGTTTTTAAGGACATGTGACGTTCCTTTACTATGTGCGGTTGAAAGCTCTGCTGTTAGAAGTTCTCGACAATCGATGCGCCGAACTCGGAGGTACGGACTTTCGTCGCGCCTTCCATGAGACGCTCCAGATCGTAGGTCACTTTTTTCTGGAGGATGGTTTTCTCAAGTCCCGAAATAATTAGGTCAGCGGCTTCTTGCCAGCCAAGATGCTCCAGCATCATCACAGCGGAAAGGATCAGTGACCCCGGATTGACGACATCCTGATCGGTATATTTTGGTGCTGTGCCGTGCGTCGCCTCAAAAAGCGCGACTTCATCGCTGAGGTTGCCACCGGGTGCCATACCGATACCCCCGACTTGTGCTGCCGCGGCATCCGAGAGATAGTCCCCGTTCAAATTCGGAGTGACAATCACATCGTATTCATCGGTTCGCGTCAAAATCTGCTGTAACATACTGTCAGCAATCCGGTCATTGACGATAATTTTACCTTCTGGACACTCACCACCGTAATCGTCATAGAGTTCATCCTCTGTAATCGTCTGCTCAGAGAATTCCTCTTTGGCGAGTTCATATCCCCACGCACAGAACGCCCCTTCGGTAAACTTCATGATGTTGCCTTTGTGAACAAAGGTGACACTACGCCTACCGTGGTCAATTGCGTACTGGATTGCCATCCGTGCTAAGCGTTTCGTGCCGAAAATGCTGATCGGTTTCACACCGATACCGGAATCTTCGCGAATGTCTACACCCATTTCGGTGCGGAGCAGTTCGATAACCTTTTTCACCTCTGGTGTGCCTTGTTCCCACTCAATACCGGCATAAACATCCTCGGTGTTTTCACGGAAGATAACGACATTCATTTTTTCGGGATGTGTTACAGGGGCAGGGACGCCTTGGAAGTAGCGGACGGGACGGACACATGCATAGAGTTCCAGGACCTGACGGAGCGTCACATTTAGACTGCGGAATCCACCACCGACAGGTGTTGTGAGGGGTCCCTTCAGGGCAACACGGAAGTACTCAATTGCGTCGAAGGTATCCTGTGGGAGCCATTCGTTGTATTTCGCCATGGCGTTTTCGCCAGCGTAGACATCAAACCAAACGATCTCGTTTTCACCGTTGTAAGCTGTTTGAACAGCGGCATCAACAACACGGCGCGTAACCTTCATGATGTCTCGTCCGATGCCATCGCCTTCAATGACAGGGATAATCGGCTTATTCGGGACGACGAGCTGTCCATTGTCGATCCCGATTCTTTCACCTTCCGTTGGGACTGTCAACTGCTCAAATTCAATCACGGGAGTTCCTCTCTAATTTTTAATTTTACCTTGCGGAGGAAGGACGTGCATTTCAACGATCAGGTGCGTCCCTCATATCCGCCCTCCGCTACGCTTACGGGCTAAGTTCTTAACTACGGTCTCTTAATTTTGCCCTTTAACCAACAAAACCGATTTTTAATTTTACCTTGCGGAGGAAGGACGTGCATTTCAACGACCAAGGGTGTCCTTCATATCTGCCCTCCGTTACGCTTACGGACTGAGATCTTAACACGGATACTCCTAAAAGGCAATCGCGCTTGCCATCCGGTTGTGTAATGCGACGACTTCGTTTGCGATGGTCATATCGTCAGTCGGTCCGGGAATGACATCTGGGTGCGGTGGAATAACGGGCCGGATAATCCTGAGTTGGAGTTGTTCGCGGGCATCCATCATCCAACCAAAACCACGGAAGATGTAGGTTAGCAGCGTTCGGTCACTCTCATAGATGTCCAATCCTTCTTGGACTGCCCATCCACCGAAATCTGTATTCGGCGTTAAACGGAGGGGCGGTTCGTCCTCACGTCCGGGACGGACAAAGCCTTCGATGAAAGCGAGTTGATAAATGCGCTGCGTAATACCCAACCGTTTTTTCTGTCGATCATTGAGTTGAATGTCTCCATTGTCAACGGCTTCTAAGAAAGGATTGAAATAGATGGCAGGTCTGGGATCTTGCTGGATTTCATCGGAGCGGCCCGCGGCAGCGATTTCGGGATGTCCAAAGGTCGGTAGAGCGGACAGCATGCGTTGACGGATTGCGTCTTCGCGGGTTTCAGTATCAAGTGGTTCAATTTGATTAATGAACGCTGTCATGTCGTGAATTGCACCGAAGTGCCGGTCGCCATCTAACGTCATCTGCGATGCGACAAAAAAGTCGGAGACTGCGCCGGTGTGCAAAGTGGCAAGATACCGTGCGACGACGTTGGAACCTGCGGAACCGTGGTGTGCCTGTATGATACCCATCCGTTCTAAGATATTGGCTTCGACGGTGCTGGCTTCTCGCCCTAAAAGGAGACTGTAGCAGGTTTGGAAAGCAGTTTTTTCACGCTTCTGGTGATCGGTGATGAGGTCGGATGCGCGCATTGCGAGGACTTGCGGATGTAGTGCGTTGTTCTCGCGGAGCTGATGGCGCATATAGACAGAAACCGTCCCGACTGCGACATTCTCCATGTGTGTCCCGATCAGTTCAAGCAGGAGCGCGCCGGGGTGCCGTGTGCTGTTAATGCCCTTCTGATTCGGATGACTGAGTTTACGGAGTGTTGAGAAATGTTGAATGGCAGCTTCGGGACCTGCCTCTGGGAAGGCTTTAACAAATTCTGCGACCTGATTGATGAGTCGTTGTTTACCGGTCAGGCTTTCTCTGCGAGTCGTGATAAAGTTATAAAATTTCTTATCTATTAATTCTGACAGTAGTGCCTCTTCGTCAAGCCCAGTTGCATCCGTTTCAGGTTTTCTACCGAAGAGCCCAGCGAAGATGACCCCTGTGGGACTGATCTGCCGTGCGACGATCTCACTTTCAGACACAATACCACGAATAGCAAAGCTGCGAATGTTCAATGTTATCGGGGTGCCAGCACAATCGACTGCAACTTTGTGCAACGCCGGATTCGCGAAAACGGTTGTCGATTGTGGCATTGAGCTGAAACTGGTAAGCACGGCTGCTATCTTATCTTCCCCCAACTCTGCCGCTCTGTTTAAGGAATCCGTTACTGGCGCATACGTTGAGGCTTCTGGCACACCAGACAGGATTTTTCGGACCGCGGCTACCTGCTTCGCCCCCAAAATCTTGTTCAAAATGAGTTCTCCTTCGTTGACTATTTAGTAGAAATTTTCGTTTTACAAGTTTTTCCGAATTTTAATTCGTCCGAATCCACGCAAACACCCTTCACGGAACAGGACAATGAGTGCTTCAGATTCCGTATAGAAAAGTTCTGATCGAGTCTCGTCAATACTTTAAATATATTTTAGCAGATTTCCGATTAAAAGTCAAATAAAAGTCAAGATAAAATTGAAAAGCACACGGGATTAAACCGACACGTCTATTCCGATTCCATCAAAAATTTCACTTGCAGAAATGCGAATTTTGTAGTATCATTATTAAGGAGTATATTTGATTAAGGGGACGCTGCGTGTACCGAGATTAGCGTAAACCTACAAACAGACATCGGTGTGCGCCGCAGGATGCCTCGCATTCTATTTTTTATAGGCAGGACTTATACTAATTGAGCCGGGACACCTATCTTCGGACAGCACAGATGCTTACCACTACGGCTCCGGTGCGGTTACAAACCGCACCAGTAAAATGGGTAAGTCCTAACAGATAAGGAGCTTAACTACATGAGCAATGAAGCATTAGGAATGGTTGAAACACGCGGACTCGTCGGTGCGGTCGAAGCTGCTGACACCATTGGAAAAGAACAAGTAGGTGGCGGTTTCGTCACTGTTTTGGTCCGCGGAGACGTCGGTGCGGTGCAAGCCGCGACAGATGCTGGGGCAGAAGCGGCGAAAGCAGTCGGCGAATTAGTGTCGGTGCACGTCATCCCTCGCCCACATTCAGATGTGGAAGGCATTCTCGGCGGGGATTCCCCTGCCAAGAGTAGCAGCAAATAAATCGGAGACCTTGTAGGGTAAGGGATGGCTTTCGGACCTCAACCCTACACCGCCTTAGCAGAGAACACGTTGCCCTGCTATAGGGTCTATATCTCTCACCTGGATCCGTTAGGGGTCTGAGTGCGTGTTCCCGTGGCGCGTTTTGCGCAACGAGGTATTGGAGGGCTGAATGGCACAAATTGACGAAAAACAGATTGAAGAGATTGTCTCCCAAGTATTAAGGACACTCCAACAAGACGGACCAGTCGCGCGACAACCTGTTACTACACCTGTGGGAGTGAGTTCTTCCTCGCGAGCAGGCGTTTTTGGGACAGCGGCAGAGGCTATCGCAGCTGCAAAAACAGCACAAGCGGCACTGGTAAAACTTGGGTTTGCAAAAAGACGCGAGATCATTGAAGTGATCAAATCGGTATCACTCGCCAACGCGAAACGTCTCGCAGACTTGGCAGTACAAGACACAAATATGGGGAATGCAGCACATAAGGTGATGAAGAATGAGGGAGCCGTGACACTCTCACCGGGAGTGGAGGATCTGATCTCCGAGGCGGTATCGGGTGATGCGGGAACGCTTCTCATTGAATATGTCCCTTTTGGCGTTATCAACTCTATTACCCCCACCACAAATCCAACATCAACGGTGATTAACCACGCGATTATAATGCTGTCAGCAGGGAACGCTGTTGTGTTTAGCCCGCACCCAAACGCACGCGACTGTACCGAAGAAACGCTGCACGTTATCAACGAAGCGATCGTCAAGGCAGGGGGTCCCGCCAACCTATTGACTTCGGTTGCGAACGCCAGTCTGCGAACAGCGAAAGAGATCATGGAGCATCCTGAGATCGCTATGCTCGTTGCGACGGGTGGTGCGTCCGTTGTCCGGACTGCGCTCTCAAGCGGTAAAAAGACGATCGCTGCTGGACCTGGCAATCCGCCTGCGATTATCGACGAAACCGCGGATATTCAGCAGGCAGCGAAACACGTCATTGCGGGCACGAGTTTTGACAACAATCTGCTCTGTATCGGCGAAAAAGCACTTTTCGTTATCGATTCCGTAGCAAACGACACGGTTCGGGAGTTAACGCGGAACGGTGGACACCTACTTGGTGCAAGCCAACTTCAGGCATTAGAGGCGGTTGTCACGGAAAAAGAGGAATCCAACAAGGAATACATCGGTAAAGATGCGCTGACCATTTTAAACGCCGCGGGTATCACAGCCCCTGCGGAGACAGTCGCGATCGTTGTCGAAGTTTCAGCGGATCATGGGTTCGTTATGAACGAATACCTGATGCCGATTCTGCCCGTCGTCCGTTGTCGCGATTTCGACGAGGCATTAGCAGGTGCAGTCAGAGCAGAAGGTAGACGTGGGCACACAGGAGTCCTCCACACAAATAACACCAAACGGATCACTCAGTTCACAAAGGCAATAGACTGTAGTGTTACAGTCATTAACGCACCCTCTTACGCGTCCTGCGGATTAGAAGGCGAAGGCTACCTCGCGATGACCATCGCGGGACCGACAGGTGAAGGGTTTACGCGTCCGCGTACCTTTACACGTCAGAGACGATTAACGATCGCAGGCGATTTATCAGCACATACACAGTGACGCAAATAGATGTATTTGCGACCGGTCCAGGTTGTTAAAAATTTTCAGAGATTCTTTCTAAAACTGGATGCGGAAATACGCCATCACGATGATAGTGATCGCGTTACTTCCGAAAGGTGTTATGCGAACAGAGATCGACGAGCTGAGAGCGTTAATACGTCATCACGAGCGCAAATACTATATCGAAAACCTGCCAGAAATTCCTGATGCGGATTTCGACGCGCTCATGAAGAAGCTTGAGGACCTCGAAGCAGCGACTGATGCCCCTATCCCGCCAGATTCGCCGACGCGACGGGTTGGTGGCGGTGCTGTATTAGGTGCCCGTCTACAACACCGTACCCCCATGCTGAGCCTGAATAACTGTTATGACGCGAACGAGCTGCGTGAATTCGCTGAACGCGTCCAACGATTGTTAGAAGGCGCGCCTGTCGAATACGTCACAGAACTCAAAATCGATGGATTAGGGGTTTCGCTCATCTACGAAAACGGTGTATTCACGCAGGGACTCACACGCGGCGACGGTGAGTACGGCGAAGAGGTAACCGACAACTTACGAACCATCCGTTCTGTTCCACTGCGGCTCGTTGAAACAGAAATAGCCGTGCCACCGGTGTTAGAAGTCCGCGGTGAAGTTTTCCTTCCGAAAGATTGTCTCGACGCCATTAACATCCAACGGGAAGCAGAAGGCGAATTGCCGTTTGCGAACCCCCGGAACGCCGCCGCTGGTTCACTGCGACTTTTAGACGCTTCCATTACGGCATCTCGCCCATTAGATATTTTCGTGTATACCCTCAACTACGCCGAGGGAACCGAATTCACAACCCATACAGAATCCCTCAAAAACATGAAAGTGTGGGGACTCAAATGCAATCCACACACCGCCTCCCATAAATCAATTGAAGAAGTCCAAAACTCCTACGAACGTTGGGTAGAAGAACGCCATGAACTCCTGTACGAGACCGATGGGATCGTCGTAAAGGTTAACAATTTCTCCCAACAGCACGAACTTGGGACGACCTCCAAATACCCGCGTTGGGCAGTTGCTTACAAGTTCAACGCGCAGCAAGCCATCACAACCGTAGAAAAAATAGATGTACAGGTTGGACGCACGGGTGCCCTAACCCCGGTTGCGATTTTGAAACCCGTAACCCTCGCTGGCGCGACAATTACAAACGCTACCTTACACAACGCGCAAGAAATCCAAACCAAAGACATCCGTATCGGCGATCGGATTGTGCTCGAGCGCGCCGGAGATGTTATTCCTAAAGTTGTTGAGGTGCTAACAGCCGACCGCACTGGCGATGAAATTATCTTTAAATTCCCGGAGCGTTGCCCGGCATGCGGTACTCCGGTCCAGCAGACAGAGAAGGAAGTTGCGATCCGATGCGTGAATGTGGGGTGTGTTGCACAACTGAAGCGCCGAATTGCGCATTACGCCTCGCGGAACGCACTCCAAATCGAGGGTCTTGGTCCCGCGACAATCGACCAACTGGTGGATAAAGAACTGGTTCGCGATGTCGCCGATCTTTACGCTCTGGAGGTGGAGAAATTAAGCACACTGGATCGGATGGGTGTCCCGTCCGCCCGCAACCTTGTCCACCAAATTGAAAAAAGTAAGACAGCACCGGCAGAAAAGTTGCTTTTCGGACTCGGTATTTTTCATGTCGGCGAGACTGTCGCGGAACTGCTGATCGAACGGTTTCTATCCTTAGATGCACTCGGTGCAGCAACACAGGAAGAGATTGAATCAGTGAATGGCATCGGTCCGCAGATAGCAGAAAGCGTCTTCAACTTCTTCGGACACAATCAGCCGTTGCTTGACAAACTACGAGGGGCAGGTTTGCACTGTTTCACAGTAGCGGCAGCATCTAACCTCAGCGAAGCGAGCATCGCGGTAGATAGTTTCTTTAGCGGAAAAACGTTCGTTGTCACGGGGAGTCTTGAGGGGATGACGCGTGGGGAAGCCTCGAACGAAATTAAGAATCGGGGTGGCAGAGTTACATCAAGCGTAACGAGCAAGACGGATTACCTCATCGCCGGGGAAGGTGCTGGCAGCAAATACACCAAAGCCGTAGAATTAGAGATCCCGATTCTGACAGAAACGGATTTTTTTGAAAAACTTTAGCAACCCACCGAGAATTTTAAGAGGGTAGCCACAAGGACTGCCCCTACAATTGAATATACTTTAACTATCCGCCCGGCGTTATAGTGGGTGCACGCCTCATATTCTTATCCAGACGATTCATAATAGGCACATGATGCCTGCAAACGACACTCTTGGCAGTTCGGTGTCTTCTTGTGGCAGACTCTTGCACCGTGTCCAACAATCAGCGCATGGTATTCGTTGAATAAGTCAACATCATGCGGAAGGTTATCCATAAACAGTGCCCGGAGTTTGTCATAGTTGTAATTTCCTGTAACCCATCCCAACCGCGAGAAGAGCCTATAGGTATAGGAATCAACCACAAAACTCGGTTTTCCAGCAGCGTAGAGGATAACCGTATCCGCTGTTTCAGGACCGACACCGTAGATGGAGAGCAATTCTTCACGCAATTCAGGGACATCTTGTGTAAACATCACGTGCATGGGACGTTCTGCGATATGGTCGACAAATGCTCGCACCTTTTGCGCCTTCATACGAAAATAGCGCGAGGGCCGGATGAGCCGTTCTAATGCGGGTTGACTGATGGATGCTATCTCCTCAGGCGTAAAAGCACCAGCCTCTTTGAGATTATCCATCGCTTTTTCGACGTTGCGCCATGAAGTTGCTTGTGTTAGAATAGCACCGAGTGCCACTTCAAACGGTGTATCTGCGGGCCACCATTTACGGTTTCCGTGTTGCGCGAGCAGTTGATTATAGAGTGTAAACAGTTTTTCAGTAATATTTCCTTCACATAGAATTTGCATACGCAGTAAGTCCTCAATGTTTTGAATGTATAGTGGGCAGCGGGGTTACAAACCCCGCCAGCGAGAAAAGGTGTAGAATTTGCCTACGCAGAAAATCCCTTCACCAAAAAGGAAAAATCATGGATTTAAGTTTCAGTACGAGCGCGGGGAACGGCGGTTGGAGCCTTGCCGAATGTGCAGCGTGGGCAAAAACCAACGGATTTGACGCAATCCGTCCGAACGCCACTGGTGTTGTTGAACCGAATGTCATTATACAATACGGTGGCGAAACGGTCAAGGAAATTTTGGATGCCAACGGCATTTATCTCGCTGCTTTAACAGCCCATTGTAACCTTCTTGACGATGATCGAGAAACACGGGAGCACGCGCGCGACGCCCTGATGCAAGCAATCGAGGCGACACACATCCTCGGTGCTCCCGTGGTAGTGACCTACGCTGGCAGTCCTGTGAGTTGGCATTTCTATGGTCAGTTCTCTTCAGAACCGGGCAATCCAGGCGACAGATCTGTTGAACTTGTTGGGCGATTTAAAGAGATGTGGACGCCTGTCGTCCGCTTCGCCGAAGAGAAAGGCGTGCAGCTTGCGCTTGATTGTGCCGTCCGTATGGGCAACATCGCCTGCAATCCAGAGATGTGGGAACGGATTCTCGACGCTATTCCGTCAGATTCGCTGGGGTTGTCTTGTGATCCGTCGCATTGGCTCTGGATGGGTATCCTACCGGCTGAGGACGCAATCCGTATGTTCAATGGCAAGTGGTATTACGCCGATGTGAAAGACTGTGAAGTCAGTCCTCAGATGAAGTTCCGACAAGGTATCATCGGAAACTGGTGGTGGCAATATCGTGTACCGGGACGCGGGCAATTGAATTGGGGAACGATTACGGGTGCGCTGCAGGAATCCGGCTACGACTATGTTCTCTGCGTTGAGAACGAAGATCGTGGTGCTCCTGGATTAGACGGTTTCGCACTCGGTGGTAGGTATCTCCGGCAGTTCCTTTAGGAATTATCCGTAAGAATCGCGAGTGGAACTCGCTCCTACAGGAATAGCCGTCAGCGGTCAGAAGAATAGCAATTAGCAATTAGCAGTCAGCGGTCAGAAGAATAGCGGTCAACAGTCAGTGGTCGGCAATCAGCGGTCAGCAAGAGTCGGGAATTGGAGTTCCCTCCTACAGGAGCAATTTATCCGCCTATCACCTTGCAATTGATTTCGATTTGTGCTAATCTACAAGTGCATCCTATCCTGCCTGAAACGACGGACAGAAAATGCTAAAACAATTACAACCGAAATCACACAGAATCGTGATTCTTGCTGAGGGTTCGTTCGGCATCCTCGAATCGAAAACCGCTACGGTCTTAGTCCGTTATCTCCCTGAGAACGTCGTTGCAGTTATCGACAGTGAGAACGCGGGACGAGATACCAGCGAGATTATCGAGATTGGGGAAGGTATCCCTGTTGTCCGGGATCTCGCCGAGGCGATGCAATTTGCACCGACACTGCTGGCTATCGGCATTGCGCCCCCGGGGGGCGAGTTGCCGCACGCTTGGCGCGCGGTCCTCCATGAAGCGATACACAATCGACTCCATATAATGAGTGGTTTGCATCAATTCCTGTGTGAGGATGGGGAACTCTCGGAACTCGCAGCGGCACACGATGTCCTGTTATGGGATGCCCGAAAACCGCCTGCAGATCTACCCGTTGCGACGTGCAAAGCCGATGCTGTCGATGCCACAGTCATCCTAACTGTGGGCTCAGATTGCCGAGTCGGTAAAATGCTATCTGGCATAGAGGTTACGCGTTCGGCACGTGCGCGCGGTTTGGATGCCGAATTCTGTCCAACCGGTCAAAATGGGATTATGGTATGGGGTTGGGGTATTGCGATCGATGCCGTTGTCTCTGATTTTACCGCTGGTGCCGCGGAGCAGATCGTGCTTGAAGGCGCGAAAGACCACTCACTCCTTATCGTTGAAGGACAGGGGTCACTTGTTCATCCCGGGTATTCCGGCGTGACGTTAAGCCTACTCCACGGGAGTCTACCAGATGCGATGATATTCTGCCATCAGCCCTCGCGAGATAAGGTTGCCCGGTATACAGTGCCGTTGCCATCCGTCCCTGAAATGATAGCGCAATATGAAGCGATGGCGGCACCGATAAAGCCTGCCAAAGTGATCGGATTGGCGTTGAATTGCTTCGATCTGTCTGATACTGAAGCACGTGATGCGGTTCGTCAAGCGGAGGCAGAGACAGGATTACCTGCAACGGATGTCGTGCGGTTCGGTGCGGATAAATTGGTTGACGCTGTTCAGGCATTCCATACAGAAAAATAAAAACACTAACACCGTAAAACTAAAGGAGAGGCAAAACCTATGACTGACGAAGAAAAATTTCGATTCGATTTGAGCGGATTCCTCGTCCGTCCCGCGATCCTTGAACGCGACGAAGTGGAAGCGATTGTTGAACAGATTGAACGGATACATCACGAGCCAGAGTCTTTACCGCCAGAGCACCGCGCCGTGCCAGGTGGTCCGGCGAATGTCCTCATCGACCATCCGAAGGTGCTTGATGTCTTGCATGAAATCATCGGACCTGATGTTCGGTTAGAAAACTGCTCCTCTGTCTGGCGTGAAAAAGGGCAGGAACACGGGGGGCTTCACGGTGGCGGACCGCAACAAGGCGACCCGATCTTCGGGTATCGGTTCAATAACGGACGGATCCATGCAGGAATGGTGCGCGTCGTCTTTGAACTCACAGATGTCACCAAAAAGGACGGTGCCACGCATTTCATCGCGGGGAGTCATAAGTCTAACTTCCCGATGCATTCCGATCACATGTCGTTAGAAGAGGGAAAACGGAGTCCGTTCCTGATGTCGTATGAATGCCCGGCAGGCAGTGCGATCTTCTTTACAGAAAATCTGTGTCATGCGGGTCCTGTTTGGCAACGGGAAGCACCACGTGTGGCAGTTCTAAATGCCTACGCGCATCTCGCAACCCACTGGCATCGGTTGAAGACTCCGCCCGAAGTACTCTCCGCCTTACCGCGCGAAAAGCAGGCATACTTCCGTGAACCGTGGGTTGCCGACTTCCGCACGAGTCCAGCAACGATCAACACGATCGATCGGTTTTTGAACAACGACGAACCACCCGTCAATACCGATACCAAGCCGTGACATAGAATGGCAATGGCGAGGTGTGGAACCTCGCCATCGATCACAGTTACGCGGTTTGGGCGGCGTTTAATCCGCCTGTTGCTAACCTTTTAAGAATTAAAAATCCAAAGAGGCGAGGATACAATCTTCGCCAGCGGCGGGGACGGTTGTTTCGCTAAGGAACTGTCTACATATTTTTCGACTTTACTATAAATCACGGCACCACCGGCACAGTAATCTCACCAGCGATGATGCCTGCTTTCAGTGCGTCGACTTTTTCGAGGAGTCCCTCAGAAAGCAGATCCTCATTGCCTTCACCCAGCAGATAACCGACATTGTCCTCAGCGAGACCGAGAGAGCGAACACCCGCCATTAAATCACCAGCGGCGAATTCCTTGATAACATTATATACGGAGTCATCGATTCCGACGCGCAGCCCTGATAGGACGACACCAGGCGCGACATCAGTAATATCAATGTAGTTCCATATTACATACCTGCCCTCTGCGAGTTTCGCGGCTTCAACAGCACCAAACCCTGACTGATCTGCCATCGTGTAGATTACATCAACACCAAGCCCATATTGGGTTGTAGCGATTATTTCTCCGACCTCAGGTTGGTAGAACCCTTGCTCGTTATCAGCGACATACCCCTTGATAATTTCTGCGTCTGGATTCACGGCTTTGACCCCAGCGACGTAGCCGGCTTCAAATTCGTGTATTAATGGAACATCCGCTCCACCGAGGTAGCCAACCTTCCCAGTTTCCGTTTTTAACCCAGCGATCGCTCCAAGGAGAAACGTGCCTTCGTTCACTCTGTGCGTGAAAGAGACTACATTTGGAAGATCTACTGCGGCATCAAAAATGACGAATATAACCTCTGGAAACTCCGGTGCCACGCGTGAGATCGGATCTGCCATCTGGTAACCCGATGTAATGACTAAGTCTGATGTCTGAGCGGCTTCTTGAAGACGCGTGCCCCACGTCTCGGCGTTGCTTTCCATTTCGGTTATGTCAACACCGAGTCCCATTTTTGCTTTCTGGGCACCGTTAAAAAGCACATCACAGTAAGAAGAATCACCGAGACAATTTCCCGGATACACCACACTCACCCGAATCGACGCAGAATCTATCATCTCCGGTTGATCGGGTGGCCGCATATCCTGAATCTTCTCACAGCCACAGGTAAAAATTAATAAGATTACGATCCCTAAAAAGGTTGCGTTCTTCAATACATTCAAATAATTCATTCTATTCCTTTCAAAGCAGAAGACCCACAGTGTGTGTCATTATATTTCAAAGTTAGGACCCGCACAATTCGTCAGGAAACCGTTCCTGATAGGCGTGCTCAGTGCGTAAGTCCTGCCCAAATATTAGCACACCTTTGACCGTTACACTTAAAATATTAACGGCACGCGCTACGTGCCGTTACATATACAGGATGGATGGAAAATGAACAGAGAAAGGATATATTTCTTGACAGACATATTCTGCTATTTAAACACAGGCGTTAAGCAGATCTTCTCTCGTTAAGAAGCTGATGCCGGAGTAGCATGAGCTGCGATGCCTTTAATGTCTCTAAGGCGTACGTTCTACCTTGCAAATCGCTAAATTCAACTTCAAACACGCCGGACTCGTACTCCTCAACGATTGTACCGACTTGTCCTCGGTATAAATTGAGTGAAGGCATATTTTCTATTAACGCAACAGTATCGAGTAATTTCATTACGTTCTCCTTTACTCAAGAACATAGCAAGTCACCAATCGCGGAAAATTTTCATCATCCCGAACGATCCATGCGCTTCTGACCACTGCTGTTTGTCCTGAATGACTCATTTCAAAGTCAATAGCATATTTCTGGCCGTAAACATTACGTTTTGTAGGAATAGCCATATTCACATGCGCTGCATTTAATAGAGCAGTTTTCAAGACTTCAACGTCCTCTATTCCTAAATCTAAAGCGGATTTAAAAACTCTCGCTTTGTGTCGACCATCTCGATGTTCTGGGTTTAGGCAATAACTTGCCAGTTTATCAATGTCTATGATAGTTTGCTCAGGATGAGGAAGTTTCTGCATAGATTTTTTGACGCTAAATGAAGAGACTCCTGTTTGAAGTCTTTATAATAAAAAAGCAAAATGTGCTCGGGATTTCCGGCATCAAACGCAAAAAATGAAAAATTAAATAGCTTTCTCTGTGTCCAAAACACCTTGATTTTTCGCGCTGAATAAGGTATAATAATCATACGAATTCATAGCGGAGAACCGCTATATTTTGACATAAATATTATATCACATCGACTCTGAAAAATACACAAATTTCGGACAGAATGGACGGAGGGAACCCCGATGAACATTCTTCATGAACTCAATGAAAAACAGAGAGAAGCCGTAACACACAAAGATGGTCCGCTCCTCGTTATTGCCGGTCCCGGGACAGGGAAAACAAGAGTCATTACACACCGCATTGCTTATCTGATTCGCGAACACGGCATTAAGGCGGAGAACATCCTTGCGATCACCTTTACTAACAAAGCCGCACAAGAGATGCAGGAACGCGTCAACACCGAAATTGGCGAACCGCACGGTTCCAATATTAAAGTCAGTACCTTCCACGCATTTTGCGTTAAAGTGCTCCGAAAACATGCCCTGCGGATCGGATTAAGCGAAAACTTCACTATCTTCGATCAGGAACTCCAAGATGAGATTCTCACAGAAAGCGTCCGTGCGTTGAACCTCAACACCGATGATTATCCGCCATGGTTGCTGCGCAACATCATCAGTGATGCGAAAAGTAAATCAGAGAATCCGGTTGACGCAGTGGATGCCTCGAACACTCATGATCCGGAGACCACCGAAAATATCCGAAACGTCCTGCGAAACTATCAGGACAGACTCGCGGCATACGATGCTCTCGATTTCGACGATCTCCTTGTGAAAACTGTCGAGTTGTTTGAACAGGTGGAAGATGTTCAACAAGACTATCACAAAGCAATCGCTCATATCCTCGTTGACGAATTCCACGATGTGAACAGTGTGCAGTATCATCTACTCCAACTGCTCAGTGCACCGCCCGAACACAACCTTATGATAGTCGCTGACGAAGATCAGGCGATCTATAGTTGGCGGGGCTCGAATCCAGCGTATATTGACGACTTCAGAACTGCTTACAATCCGACAGAACTTGCTTTGGATGACCACTATCGGTGTAGCGAGAAGATTTTGCGGGCGGCGGAGGAAGTCATCTCCAGAAACACGGAACGACAGAGACAGCACACCCTCAGAACCCACAAAGACGCGGGACGCGACATCTTTCACTATACCTTTGACACACCTATAGCGGAAGCGCACGGCATTATTAACGTCATCCAGAATTTAGTAACGAAACGCAACTATTCCTATCGCGATATTGCCATTTTCTACCGGACACACAGACTCGCGGACGTTCTGGAAGAGCAGTTGCTACGAGAACATATCCAATTCCAGCGAATTCAACCGACAAACTCCTTCGCGGAAGGGAATAGTAAGGGTATTCTGGCATATCTCCGCTTCATTCAGTGGCAGCTCCCGCAAGATTTGGAAGCAGCAATTAATTTTCCTGAAACTTGCATCGACGACTTAACATGGGTGCGCCTGAAATGGCTCGCACAACGCGAAGATATTGCTTTTGTGGAACTCTTGAAAAATATCGAACGGTATCCACAGGATGTCGGTCCCTTAACACGCCGAAACGTTCGTCAATTCTGGACACAACTTGAGAGGTTATCAACCGAAATTGAAGACGAGCGGGTCGACAAAATTATCCCGAAACTCTTCGATACCTTGGAACAAACTCGGAGTCCGTATCGTGCTGAAGAACTGGAAATCATCGAAAAACACCCTGAGATGCCGAATCTGGTAACTGCACAAGATGTCCTCTACAGCGCGCTGAATCTTGGTGAACCGGTACAGATTACCGCCAGCCACGGGATTGACGAGTACTGTGCGGCACACATCATCTACCAGACGCTTGAAACCTACCTCAATCACACGCCACAACTCCGATTGTTACCACCTGAAGGAAACAGACCGAAATCGAACGAAAACGGGGTCCATCTGCTGATCGGCAATTTCGAGGAAATCGGAGAAAGTGCGCGGGATGCGAGGACACTCCTCATCGGCACAGCGGATATAGCACATACGGACGTGCTTCATTTGGATGGAGAAGGGATTCATAGCATCACGGCACTTAAACTCTGCCAACGTCTTGTGAATCGTTTTGAAACCCCAAACATGGCGGATATGGTCGTTTATGATTTGGAAACGACTGGGCTCAATCCGAAAACGGCAGAAATCGTTGAGATCGCGGCGCACCGTCTCAGCGCAATCGGAGATGAAGTCGAGCGGTATTATCGCTTAGTCAGACCGCCGGGGGGACACATTCCGCAGTCAGCGACGCGCATCCACAGAATTGATACAGAGACCGTCAAGAGTTCACCGGGCATTGAAATGGTGTTGCCTGAATTCCTCGGGTTCATCCAGAATAGAATTCTGATTGGACACAATGTAGCGGAATATGACAATCCCATTCTGGCACGAGACCTGAGAAGGTATTTGAAAACGGATTTATCGGCACCGCATTACGATACACTCGCCACAGCGCGTAGGCTTTTCCCACGACAACGCTGTAGCATGGGTGCGCTTGCCGAAAAATTTGAGATTGAACACGGACGTTTACATAGTGCCTTAGAGGACACCAGAGTCAATCGAGAGATATTTAAAGAACTCATCAGAATCGATGCTCACAAACGTGAGGCGAAATCGCTCCGTGAATTGCTACCCTTTGTTGGGCTCGGCATCCTTGCGAAAACTGAAGGGGTCGCTCCTCCAGAGGAGGCTTTAACGGAGACCGATACGTTCTTAAATGTCGCGAAACGCTTCGTGCAGACACACACCATCGTATCGCTGGAGAACCTACCGCTTGATCCCACAGAAGCGGCACAAGCGAGAGACCATATAGAAACGTTACAGGATGCCACCGTCCGCGAGTTCCCAGAAGACGCTGACTGGCGACAACGCCGAATTCAGTTCATGAACGCGGTCCTCCACTTCGAGTTGATTAGCGATGAGCATGGACTTATCAACTTCCTGGATTATCAGAAACTCCTCACCAATATCGACGAACTCGACGACAAAACTGAGCAGCTGACGTTAATGACCTTGCATGCGGCGAAAGGGACAGAATTTCCGGTCGTTATCATTATCGGTATGGAGGAGGGGAGTTTTCCGATGTGGCGGCAGAACATTACGGAAGCAGAACTTGAAGAGGAGCGTCGCCTTTTCTATGTGGGTATGACACGAGCGCAAGAGCAGCTTTACCTGAGTTCGGTCGTGTATCGTTTCGGGGATCGGGATCGGGCATCGTCGATGTTCGTTCGAGAGGTACCATCTAACTATGTCGTTAAATGGAGCCAATAGCGGGTGCACGGATTTTCAACATGCGGGGTTTGGATTGTTGGGTTTCGCTATGTTTATCTTCAAAAACGGTCATTGAAACCCGGACTTCTCTGTATAATTAACAGATTCTCGGTTTTTTACCGCTCTACCCAACCTACGTCTACTTTTTCATTATTCCTATTTATAGTTTGTATCAAATGACCCCATGAGTTACACTAAGAGTATGAGTTAATCTAACAGGTAGATGTATTAGCATCACCGACATTCTCCTCATGGAGGTCGATATGAATCGTAAGAAGGATACCGCCTACGGTATCAAACGCATCGAATCCAAGAACGCCAGATCAGCGATTATTCAGAAGATCGCAGCAGACTTTAATCTTATGCCTCTCATGGCAGAAGCCTACTATAAACAGATTTCGAGCTACTTCGCAGAACATGCGGACGTGAAACTGACTTCAGGGCAGATCTGTTATGAGGCCGTCGGTGCCGAAGAACCCGCAGGCACACACATCGTCTTAGCGAGAAAAGTTTCCTGTCGGTTGATGCTCAATGATGTCGAAACCGACTTCGAAGTCTTAGCGAACTACGGTCTGGCAGGTCTCAGGCGCCACCGCATCCTCCGATTGACGAAAGAAGCTTATGACCAAGACGCCTTGCTGAACTATGAGGATTTAGCCGTCTTATTAACCAGCTCGCCTTCGACGATGAGCTGAACGTCTGTGACGCTGTCGTCAGCGATTACGTCAATGAGTGGCAAAGAGCGAGTGGAGAAATCTTACCCACTCGGGGCAATATCCATGACTTATCGGGGGCGATTACCCACAAGAAAGAGATCATAACGCTCTATCTTCAAGGGTATCTCACCCCGACTATTGCTGCGAAAACCAAGCACTCCAAGGAGGCGGTTGACAGATACATCCGAGATGATGAGTCCGTGAAAGTCGTTCGTGCGGAACCACTGCCGATATTGACAACATCTCACAGATTACACGACTTTCAAAACGCGTTATCACGCAATATCTCGACCTCATTCCAGAACATCAACTCCAAACCCTTGATGCGAACTTAGCAAAACAGGAGCAGTTGACTTGAAAAATAGCGTTGACACCCCTATCCGTATTTGCTATACTTCAGACAAATGTGCCTTCAAGCACATCATCCCACTCATCAGCGATCGCTGGGAAGCTAATAGACATCAGCATCCCAGCGATCATGAGGTCATTTGATACTATTTCTGAATCAGCAGTTTTCGCGTTGCCGTGAAATCGCCTGCGGTAAGTGTATAGAAATAGACTCCACTTGCGACAGACTCACCCAAACTATTTCTGCCATCCCAATACGCGGCACGGCTACGGCTCTGATAGATCCCAGCAGGTGTATGCCCCAACGCCAATGTCCTCACCAATACCCCATTCACAGAATAGATACGTAGGGTAACCTCCGCAGGTTCGGAGAGCTGATACGGTATCCATGTCTCTGGATTGAATGGATTCGGATAGTTGGGAAGCAACGCTGTCTCTTCTGGAATCAGCAACGCTAAGAGGCTTTGAAGGTTAGCAATCCCCTCTCGGAAGGCTACAGAGCCATCATCTTCAATTTGTGCACGCTCTATCCATGCTTGTATCATCGCAGGATCCAATCCCTCTATGCCGTCCATAGCAAAAATTGAAGGGGCAGCACCGGGAGTTGACTCACCAAGATGTTGTGCTACCAAGATGAGGTCCAGGATGCTGATGGTGCCATCACCGTTTACGTCAACTGTGGAGTGGGACGGCACCTTTTTTCCTAACTGTTGGGCAATCAGGATCATATCCAAGATACTCACCTGTCCGTCGCGATTTACATCACCAGTGGCGAGTTGTCCCTCTACAACGAAGGTAACTTCATGGGGACCCGCGGAAATTAAATTGCCTGTGCTGGCACCGAACTGAACATTCTGTAACTTCAGTTGCGTCTCACTGCCTGCTTTTGCTGAGAACTGTATTGAGAGCAGCATGCCAGTGCCGGTGACCCCGCCTCCACTGAGCAGTGCTGAACTGAGTTTGGCAATTTTGCCTGTAGCGTTATCAATTGTGCCTTTCTGGAAGAAGGTGGATCCGCCTTTCGTCTTTAGGAAGTCGCCTTCGGTTACCTCAACGGCTTTAAGGACAGCAGGATCAAACGCAATATCAAATTGCCACCCCGCTAAATCGATGACATTTCTTGCACTGAGGTTGAGGGTAAATGTATCGCCAGCATGGATTTTGGGATTAGAGAAAGTATATCCGACACGGGGATTGTATACCTGATATTCGGTGCCAGGTTCAAATCCGAAAAAGAGAGACCATAGATCATAATGTGCCCTCAATTCGTCAATTCTTACCAACAATACATTTTTACCTTTTTGTAGCGTAATCGGAAAAAATGTGCGGTAACCAACATTGTGTGCGCCAAAGGCATAGTCTGTATAGTCTTCATGCACTAATTCGCCATTAAGATAGACTTTCTGCCCATTGCTGGCACCTATAAATATTTTCGTCTGCTGTCTTTTCGGGGAATACAACGTCATCGAACTGTAGACAACAAACAACTGCCCGTAAATATTGGGTTCAATAGTGCCTTGAGAGTCTAATAATCTTCTAAGGTTCGTATTATTACGTGTGAAGTTATTAGGATCATAAGGCTCAAGCATCCCACCTGACCATGTGCTGTTCCCTATGAGAGTGCTTTCCGAGGCACCGAATGCAGCAACTTGTTGTTCTGTAGACTTATTGTTGGATATTTTTGCTAAATAATCTGTCAGATGCCCATCTTTGTCTACTTTTATGGGCAAGGTCAGCCATAGCCAAGGCCCCTCAATATTTGGACCGCCTTGCGGAAAACCCGGGTTGCCAAACCAAGTGAATACTTCTACATTCTGGCGTATGCGATCCAGGGGTGAGAGATCGGAGATGTTATTCTCGTGAAGTTGTAAATTTTTTAAGTTACGCAGAGATGCAAGGGGCGAGACATCTACGATTCGGTTTTCATTGAGTATCAACGTTTGCAAATTAACCAATCCTGATAACGCAGAAATATCTGAAATCTCCGTATCAGACAGCGCAAGATGCTCCAAGTCCGTTAATCCCGACAAGGGTGAGAGATCGGATATGTGATCGGTGTGCGTAAGACCCAGCCATTTAAGTTTTTTTAGTCCTTTTAAGGGGGAGAGATCGGTTGCTTTGACATCATATAAGCGGAGTCTCGTTAGGTTCGTCAATCCTGCCAAGGGGGAGAGATCGGTAATATCAGGATGTACGGTGTCTAACTTTTGCAGATTTTTCAGTCCTGCTAAGGCGGCGAGACTTGTTATACGAGTTTCCGAAGCATTTATTACTTCAAGATCGCGCAATCCTGATAGAGGTGAAAGGTCGGCTACTTCAGTGTCCCGCAATTGTATTTCACGCAATTTTGTCAATGAGGCAAGTGCTGAGAGATCGGATAAAGGATTGTAACCGATAACTAATACTGTTAAATTCTTTGCAAACGCAAGCCCTGTCAAATCGCTAATGTTCTTGTTCTCCGCCCTCAACCTCTCCAATGTCGCCATCTCTTCTGCCGTAATCGGGGCATTGGGAGATTTGCCAAGAGCCTCTGCAATTGCAGTGCGAAGATTTACGTCAGGCAAGTGAACGGATTCGCTAGGAATGCGTTCCTCCCGAGAGACAACTGGCTTAACACCACTGCTGTCAGAGGAACTCAGCGCGACAACTATTTCACCGAAATTTGATGTCCACACATCCCGTTTCACACCCCCACTGCCACCTGTCAGCACTGCCAAGCCTAAATTTTTTAGACTGGCATTTTCGCGAACCTTTTCGAGGAAATCTATTGTCTCTAACCCTACCGAGGCAGCAAGCAGAGTGTGCCACATCAAGCGGTCTTTGAAATGCCTCGTGGAATCGCTGGACGGGTTCAATACCGCCGAATACATCCCCTGCTGCTTCAAGTGCCTGACGGTAACGATTGGTATCTTCATCTATAAAGGCATCCATCTTCACTTTCTCTACATACAACCTCAATGCCCGATCTTTATCATAGGGCGGATTTGGGTTCTGTTCAACGACACCCCGCACCTGATCTTCAAAATCTTTCATCCCCTCGGTATGGCACCCAATACAGGAGAGTCCGTTACGGACGGTCGGATCGCTCGCAGCAAGGTTTCGAACAATTTTTATCGGTGCCGCATTCAGTCTGTTTCCTCCCGCATCCACCAAAAGGTATGCCTGTAACCCGTTCGGAAGGTTGAAGATAATCTCGCTACCATCGTGGATGAACGAGAGCGGATGTGTGAGGACATCCTGCGTCCCGATGTTCCCGGCAAAGTCGTAACTCTTCCAATACGCTCCATACCGAGAGGTGTGTCGCTCAACAACGCGGTTGTTATTAGAGACACCGGAATTATTGAAACCCGCACGCCAGACGCGCCTACCTGCTGCGTTCCGAATATTTTCGACTACATTCACCTCAAGCCGTGTTTCTAACTCTCGATCTGTTTGCGGAAGATTCAAGATGTCGTGGTAGAGGGGTGGTAAGGCCGCTGTTGCGATGAACCAATCCACATGGATAAACGGAACTTCGCAATCCATTTCCTGACGCAACTTCCCCAACTTTTCACGCAGTGCTGTCTGTGTTGGCGTGTTGAATTCAACCTGATACGGATATTCCGTTTCGATGAGTGTCCACCGATTGGTTCCAATCTCCCATTCGTAGTCTCGGAGATCGATATAGAAAATTGTTTCCGCTGGGTCAATAGGCTGCGGTTTAATGATCTCGCGTCCCCAAGAGAGACTGTTCACGAGTTTCGAGAGTGCCCGTTGATAGGCGTGGCGTGCTTCCGCACTCTCACCGGCATTATAGAGATGCGTCATCGTGAAATAGCGTGCGAAGGCGCGATCGAAGGGTGACAGTACGTTGACGTGCTTTTCAATCGTCTCAAGCATTTCTTTGGGTGTGATGAAACCGGTATCGCGTTCTGGTGTCTGCCAATCCGGTGCGCCTGCTTGAATCCAGTTGCCAATCGTTAGAATCGCGGCGGCGGGGAGTCGGGGTTGACCCAGCGGCATCCGTTTCGCGGGATCGTTTGTGAGGAGTCGCGTATAGAGTTCGGACGCAATAGGTTTCCCCGGAACAACTGCTTCAGTTTCAATGAGTGCCGTATGATCAATGATAATTTCTTCAATAAAGGCACCGTGTTCACCGTGGCAAGTTGAGACAATTTTGCTCAAAGATGGCGTATGCCTCTTGTGCGAGGTTCTCTTGGGCATCAATACTTTGATAAATACCTATACTAAATATCAGCAGACAACCGATTGCGATAAAGTGTCTCCAGTCGGTCATAGGCACTCCTCCGCTCCGATTCTGTCGTTTGATTTGACGCATTTACACAATCCCAGCAGCCATTATCACAGCATAGACGGGTCTAAGACTCAGGTTTTTCCTGCTTCTTTTTGCGATAAGGTGAGAAATCTGCGTATTTCATCCCTTGTTTTATTCGTTGCTCCCGACGTTTCACCATAAAATCCATAAGAGCATCTACGTTCCCGAACAGAGCCGCAAGCCGTTCTTTCGCCCGCCGACACTCTTTCAAAATTTCGTCACTCATGAGAGTTCCTCCAAAATTGCCTTTGGCGATTGAATACGGGGGGGCATAACCCGCATCGCGACAAATCTGTTCAATTTTCGGCCTTGTACGCGGATTTGCAAGGTGGGCAAAGTTCCATGTTACCAAATAAGGAATAGCATGGATTGCCGCAACCGCTACGTGAATAGCATCAGGAAGTGCTATTTCTGGAATCGCGTTTCCAGCAACAAGTTTCCGAGCTAGTAGTTTGTCACATCTAAACTGACAGGTGGGCTCGTCCGATTTTGTCGGGTTTCACTCCGTTCTACCTGCAGGAAATACCCAATC
>JAGWBV010000048.1:24098-64790 GCA_021295715.1 Candidatus Poribacteria bacterium
TGTGGGCAGCCACAAGGGACTGCCCCTACAGGGAAAATCCCTTCAACCCAACTTACAATACTATCAAACTCAACTTGACGCAGCACTAGTGCTCGTTCCAAATCCAGAGCGTCTACAACAGTCAAATCTTCAATCGCTTGTAACCTATCTGCTGCTTGGATTCTGTCACCAATTGATATTTCAGCAATAACAATATCTGATAAGATGAATTCAAAACGGTTATCATGCCAAAATTCATGGGTAATCTTTTGCCATTCTGCGGTCTTAGGGTGCCGACTCGGTTTAGAAACCAGATAACTCGGAATCGTTGCGTCAATGTAAACTCGGTAAGTCGTTTCTTGAGAATCAGTTGTCATATTCTATAGGATAACACAAACTATTTTGAAAGGCAAGAAGTTTCAAAGCAATGCTCTACATATCTGGTTAAGGATTATCGAACGGGATGGATTTTATGCCAATCCCACAGCAGAATTGTACCGTCAGCACTCCAACTGGTGAGCGTTCTGCGATCAGGTGAAAATGCTAACACATTTATTGCCTCTGTATGTCCTGTGAGTGTTGCGAGGTGGAAAGTAGTGGTGGTATCCCACAACTGCAACTTGCCATCA
Source organism: Candidatus Poribacteria bacterium (assembly GCA_021295715.1). Taxonomy (NCBI): domain Bacteria; phylum Candidatus Poribacteria; species Candidatus Poribacteria bacterium. The sequence goes on from JAGWBV010000048.1 coordinate 24,707, forward strand.
ATGTTCCCGCTTGCCAACGTTTGGCCGTCTGGTGAGAATGCCAATGCCTGTATCCGAGCGTCTTCCTCTCGGAAAGTTCGTAATCTACGATCCCGCCCCACATCCCACAACGTGAGGTCATCCCATCCACCACTCGCAAGTAGAGCACCGTCTGGAGAAAAGGCGATCGCCTCCACATTGAAATGACCCGAAACGAAGGTGGACACCAACTTACCATCCCTCACATTCCATAGCCGAATTGTGTTACGCAGCCCGACAGTCGCGAGGATTGTGTTATCTGGCGAAAACGTTCCTATTTTGGAAATTTCTCCATCAATTTTAAGGGTTGCCTGCAACTCGCCGCTTTTTACATCCGCCCACCATATTTCATGGCGGATCCCCGCTCCGATGAGGACAGTCCCGTCCGGTGAAAATATCAAAGTCCTGGGAGCCGCCATGCTTATACGACGAATCAACGAAGGTTTTCCAGTTCCTACATCCCACAAACGGATTGTATCATCCGAGTGTCCACTGACAAGCACCTGACCCTCCGGCGAAAACGCCAAGGCTGTCGGTGCCCAAACACTTTTATAGCGAATGGGCACACCTCCCCGTGTCTGAATATCCCACAAATAGATCGTATCGTCGGCACTCCCACTGGCAAGCATCCGACTGTCTGGTGAAAACGCTAACACAGTTCCAACCCGCTTATGTGCGATGGCTGGAAACCGTTGATCGCCATTCGTGATATTCCAAAATCGGATGACTCCATTCCGACTCACAGTCGTAAGTGTTTTGCCATCCCGCGAGAATGCGAGCGCACTTACCCACCCGGGATGCTCTATCGGAAAAATATTTTTTGGAACCATAGAAATACCAATTTCATCCGCCTCTAACCGCTCAACTGCATCTATATCCAACCACTCCACTGCATCTGTATCTCCGCCTATAGCAAGTTTGGTCCCATCGGGTGAGAACGCCAACGCATCGACCGACCAGTTATGCGAATGGTGTGTAAGCCGCACTTTACCGGTCTTTATCTCCCATACCAGAAGCTCGGGCCACTCAATCCCGCCACTGGCAATCATTTTCCCGTCCGGCGAAAACGCCAATTCAGTGATAAACGTGTTAACATCCTTATGTTCACGGAAGGTCTTCCAGGGTTCGTTGGTTTCTGGATCCCATAGACGCACCGTTCTGTCCGAACTTCCACTCGCAAGGGTTCTTCCATCGGGTGAAAACGCCACGATGTTGACAGTATCCGTGTGTCCACTGAGACGGCTACGCAGCTTACCCGTCTCTGGATTCCATAAGCCAATCGTTTTATCAGAACTCCCACTGGCGAGGGTTTTACCATCGGGTGAAAACGCCACGGAAAGAATCTCCCGTGTATGCACGGAAGAAAAATGTCTAATTTCACCTGTATCTATACGCTGTAGCCAAATCGTCCCTATACTACTGCCACCCACAAGTGTCTTGCCATCCGGTGTGAACGCGATTGCAGAAACATCAAACGGTGTTGCAGGCTCCAAAGCGGTTTCCCGACCCGTAGCAGCCTCATAAAGCCAAACACCCATACGACTTGCGATTGCGATTCGAGTGCCATCGGGTGTGATCGCTATGTCGCTGATTGCACCTTTATCCATACCGAATCTGTCTTTGGCACCGAAAGGTAGTTGCTGCTGGCCATCGGCAATTTGATATCCTACAATGAGCATCAATAGACAGATGCATACAATGAAACGCTTTCGGTTCGGCATGTTTCTTCCTCCGCACTACGTCCGAATGCTAATTGGAAATTAGATATTACATTTACATGATAACGCAAAACGCCTTGAAGCACCAAATTTTTCCACAACAGAATATCTGAATTAGGATTCATAGTAAAGCCTATAGCAACCTATACACATTAGGGTTGGCGAGGTTAGGAAACCTCGCCAGCGAGGAGGGAGGCCACCAAATCCTCTGTGTTCACATATTTTCAAACTTTACTACAAATGAAAAAATAACGGGACTGTTGGCTAAAAAGAGTCCTTGATAAAAAAGGGTTAGATATGGCATACTAAAAAACATAGAAAAATAAAATATCTTTGACCCAAAAAATGCGAATCGATTGTCAGAGCCACATATTTCCAAACACCTATACCGAAATCCTCGCGCAGAATCCACACCCACCGCAAGTTATCCGTCGCGGGAACGAGGCTGTCGTTACGTACGGCGATGTCCAAACATTTCGTCTACAAGACGAAGCCTACGATCCGAAACGAAAACTCAAGGATATGGATGAGGCGGGGGTCGATATGGCACTGCTCAGTACCAATATACCGCCCCCCTGTATGCTCGCGCCTGAATTAGGAAACAAGGGTGCGCAAGCGATCAACGATGCCATTGCCGAACTCGTGGATACATATCCACATCGATTCGCAGGACTGGCATGCCTTCCATGGCAAAATATAGATGAAGCCATCACAGAAATGGATAGAGTGAAAGAACTCGGTTTTCGCGGGATCATGCTCTATTCCCATATCGGCGGAAAACCTGTTGATGCACCGCAATTTGAACCCGTCTATACGCATGCTGAAACATTACGAATGCCGATTGTGATGCATCCTACCGTCCCAACGTGGGGTGAGGCAATCAAAGACCACTGGATGATCGGGATGATGGGGTTACAGGTGGATAACAGTTTCGCACTGTTGCGACTGATTCTGAGTGGAATTCTCGAACGGCACTCCGATCTGCAAATCGTGATGCCGCACGTTGGCGGCATTCTCCCCTATATGAGCGGTAGGATCAATCATCAGACGGAAGTATTGGGAAGAGCCAGAGAGAACATCACACAACCACCGAGTGCGTATCTGCAACGCATTTATCTGGACACTGTGTCGCCATCGGTGCAAGCACTGCAGTACGCATATCAATATTCCGGCGCGGACCGTCTGCTCTTCGGGACAGATCATCCGTGGGTGGATATGCCACGATTCGTCGGTTTAATTGAGGAGATGTCGATCTCTGAAGCAGATAAAACTCGAATTTTCAGTGAAAACGCCATAAAATTGTTCGATTTGTAGTAAAATACGAGAGACTGAGAAGCAATCTTGAAAATATGGAAAGATGTGAAAGAGAAGAGGATTGACAACATGCCACATGAACTGACTGATGCCGAAAAGTTTTTCTTTGAAAATAACGGTTACCTCGTCTTGGATAATTTCCTTGCTCCGTCACACGTTGAAACGCTCAGGAGTGCTCTCGCTGAAGTCATTGAGCAGCGACGGGAATGCGAAGAGAAAGGGTTAACCGAAACCGGTATGACACACATCCACGGCGAGAAAAGCACTCGTATCTTCTATATCCTCGGTGACCATCCAGCGTTTTTGGAACTCTTAGATTGGCAACCGATCCTGCCGTATGTCACGGGGCTGCTGAATAAAATGCCACACCACCACGCTTCAGATGCCATTGTCGAGCACGCTTCGGATTTAATGGAACGTTCGATGGGTTGGCACATCGATGGGCACGATGAAGGCTATCGTAACCTACGTCCGATCCCGTTTTTGCAACTCAAAATCGGCTATTACCTGACCGATATGACAGAAGGTGGACAGGGGAATCTGTGGCTCATACCGGGGAGCCATACAGCAATGTATGATCCGAGCCACGAAGATCTACGACACCCTTACGAATATCCGGGTGCGTTGGAGATCTGTGCCCCGCCAGGGAGTGCGATTCTCTTCCATAATGCCGTTTGGCACTCCGCTGGCATCTTCACAAAATCGGAGGGTTCTCGCGAAATGCTCTATTACGCTTATGAACATCCGTGGATGATCGCCTCACAAGAACATTGGGGGTATCCCAAAGACTTTTACAACAAGGAACTCTCACCGGAACAGCGGAAGTTCTTCCACGGATTTGTCTTCGATCCACCAGAACAGCGATGGGGATAGTGCCATAAGGGAAACCTGCAAACCAAGCCTTACAATACAACTCGGAGGTCACGCGATCACGATCATCGTGACGGCGCGCCTCCGTGCAAGGAGGACGCAATCATGCGTTTAACCGAATCTCAAGTTTCCTTCTTTCACGACAACGGATATCTACTACTCGAAGATGCACTTGATGAAAACGACCTGGGTCCCGTCATTGGCGAATATAAGGGGATTATCGCGGAACGTGCCGAGAAGTTGCACGCGGAAGGGAAGGTTACAGATACGCACACCGATAAATCCTTCACGGAACGGTTGCTTCATCTCGCGAACGAGGCACCGGAGATAACGGCAGATTTGGACATCATGCGGGCACGCGGCGAAGCGACGTTCAACTTCCTCAAGAACCCGAAAATCCTTGACATCGCGGAGTCTTTCGTCGGTTCGGAAATTATCTGCAATCCGATCCAACATATTCGTGCCGTCCTGCCGAAAAAGAGTTCACAGCGGGCACCGACACCTTGGCATCAGGACGCAGGCGTATGCTGGCCCGACACCGATCCCTACTTTATGTTAACTGTTTGGGTTCCGATTGTAGACGCGACACTGGAAAACGGGTGCCTACAGGTTATGCCGGGCAGCCATAAGATGGGACTTTACAAGCACGACTGGTCGTCAGCTGGACTCGCCGTCCCACCGGAACATCAACCCGATAACCTCACACCGAAACCTCTACCGATTCGGGCGGGTGGTGTAATTCTGTTCCATAACTACACGCTCCACAGCGCGAAACCGAATGAATCGGAGAGCATCCGATGGAGTTTCGATTTGCGGTATCACGATGTCTATCAACCAACAGGAAGACCCTTCTATCCAGCATTTCTGATGCGGAGTCGTTTGCGACCGGAAGCCGGTAACACGAAATATGAAACGTGGTGTCAACGATGGGAATTTGCGTTAGAGAATTCTAAGGGAGCGCAAGCCTACCGGTGGCCCCGGTAGACAGAAAGAGAATAGCAACGAAACCGTAGCACGTAATGAAATGGAGTGCGACTCGAACATGAAGAACCTAAGAGACAGGCAACCGATACTTATTCGCAAGGTAAAATTAAAAAAGGGGAAAATGTGATTGAGATCTCAGATTTGCCGACGGTCAATGCGACGCTGAACACAATCAGCGGTATCCTACTGACGATCGGATATGTGCAAATCCGACAACGAAGAATTACGGCACACAAAAACTGTATGCTCGCGGCTTTTGGTGTGTCCGTTCTTTTTCTGGTTTGCTATGTTATCTATCACTACCACGCTGGATCGAAGCCGTTTACAAAGCAAGGATGGATTCGTCCGGTCTACTTTACCATTCTGATCACGCACATTATTTTGGCGTTCGTCATAGTTCCCTTGGCGTTGCGGACCCTCTACTTGGCATGGCGTGAGCGGTTCGAGAATCACCGACGTATCGCAAAGATTACTTTCCCAATTTGGCTATACGTCTCAGTAACAGGTGTGATTATCTATCTCATGCTTTATCAGTTATAGGGCGGAATATGATTCGCCCTATTTGCTCCTTTTTTCTATGAATCAAAGGGACGGAACCCGCGTAACATCAAACCTCGATCACTATTGGATTTCTTCGCTTCTTCAGCGGCGGCGGCACGTTTTTCTGCCTCTGCGCGGTTCGTCGTGGTCGTCCCACCGATAATCACGAAATCATCTGTTCGACGGTAGCGGTTGATGAAAATCGGACGGGGTTTATCCGACATATTCTGCTTGGAACCGTGCACTGTCTTGACATTAAAGAAGATCGAATCACCGGCTTTGCCAGAAACGGGGAGCGCACTCTCCCAGGGCCATTCATCCTCCTCCAAACCGAGGTGTGAGAAGGTATCAATATGTTTGAGTTGTCCGAGTTTGTGTGAACCCGGCACAACATGTAACGCCCCATTCACCAAGTCCGTATCCACAACATAACTCAAAATACCGACGGGTCCCTGATAGCGATGTTCAAAATAGGCAGAATCCTGATGCAGGTGCTTTGGATGCCCGCCAACCGGCTCTTTATAGAGGCACTGTCCGTTCCCAAAGATCTCCACATTCGGTCCTAAGATCGCCTCTACGATATTGACTGTCGTTTCATCGAGAGCGGATTGGAAGAACGCCGCGCTCGTCTGATAGCCTATAGACAGGACCATCATCTGTTTGTCGCGTTCGTAGCCTTCTGGTGCTGGCAGGAATAGTGTGCCGTTGGGGGTGCGCCATCCTTCGACGATCCGTTCTGCTTTGTCAAGCAAGGATATGGATTCCGCCGCGGCAGCCTCAATGTCCTGATGGAGTGCCTCAATATAGGGTGCCATCAGACCGCGCACGACAAGACACCCGTGTTCCTCAAAGATGTCTGCGGCTTTTTGGACATCTAAGGCATCCACAGACATCTCAATATCTTCAACTGTTACCTTAGGTTCTGGGTTCACGAAATATTCTCCTTAATTTATTTTTTATTCAGTTTGGCTATAACCTTGAACATCCCACATTTACTGAGGACATATATCTAAACCGTTGCTGGATCAACAGCAATAATTCCTTCGGGTGCGTAACGATTAAAGTCTGCTGTATTGAAAGTCAAGATATGTGTCAGGTCATGAACAATCATTGCCGCAACCAAGCGTGCATCGTGAACTTGAACACCTGACACATCATAATCCACAACAAGCCGTCTCCATACGCGGTACACAGCCGGCGAATCCGGCAGCATAGGAAAAAGTAGTTCCAATTCTTGCAAGAGTCGGTTTGTTTCAAGTAGCGTGCGTCCAAAACCATTTATGGTAAACTATAGAATTAATTGTACACGCTGCACCGGCGAGGTTAGAAACCTCGCCTACTCGGGGAGGGGAGAATGTCTGCTTATTTTTCTGGTTTACCATAGATTTGCAGGCCGAGTTGAAGCGTTCCAAAATTCTGCCAGATTTTGCAATGTAGTCTGTAGTTGATGACCTGCTGCCTCTAATTTACGCACCACATTCTGAGCGATTTGATAACTTGGATCCGCATGATGTGAAAATCGCAACAAAACATTGGTATCAACCAGATAAATCATAATTTTGGATGATTTTCATATATGCTTTCGCGACTCATCGCGTAATCAGATAATGGCTGGGCGTCCGGTCCGTCAAATTTCATAGATAGATCGGCTAATCTCTGTAATGCGGCTTCAAATTCCTCATGTGATAAGTGCGAATCGTTATCTGCTAAGTCTCTATCGATATCGTCAGGGATTTCCAGAATCAAACGATCATTCGGGTAGATATAAACTGGAACTATCACTTATTTTATCTCCTTCTCATGATAAATCTGCGTCCGGGTCCGTTTTCTCATCTTGCTCTTTTTTCACAACCTCTTGCTCCCGTTTGCTGATAAAAACGTTCACTTCCTGTAAAACTTCTTGTTGAACTTCTTTTGGGAGTTGTTCTATTCGTCTTTCCAAGAAATCGGCACGCTGCCCGAGGCGATGCTTAGACAGCGGTTCTGTAAGAATTATAGGTTTATGAAAGCCAGTGATAATACGGTTTAAATCTTTTTGGATTTCTTTTGTAGCCTTGGCTATCTCGTAAAGTGGAGGGCTGCCAATTTGTGAGAAGCCTACACCTTCGCTAAAATCCAAGTGAAAAATCTGTTCACGTTTGTGGTCAGTTGTATCCTTATATGTAACAGTGATCTTAATCTGCGTTTGCTTTAATTCATCAAACTTACCTATCACACTTACCAGAAACTGCCCAATCTTCCCTCCAGATTCAAAATAGCGAATTCCACTCTTAAGAAAACCAATCTTCTCAAATGGTATGTCAAGACTTGGGACAGAAGCGGGATCTGTTGTGAACTTCACATCATGAGCTGCTCCGGTCCCCACATTCTCTATACATAGCATTACAAGATTCAGGACTTACGCAAAATCAAAGAATTAGGCTTATCATGACGCAATCGGTGCGGTTAGGAAACCGCACCTACCCGGAAGTGCGTAAGTCCTAACAAGATTAACAGATATCTCGTGAGGACGTAAGGAGATTGCAATTTCAGGTGTATCGTTAGCTTTCAGCAGTTGCCGCGTCAGATAAGCATAATAAGCAGTAATGCCCATGAGAAAAATCGTAGCAACTCCAATGATAGCACCATCATTTGTATTTAGCCAATGTATGACTTCCATTTTACTCTTTTTCACCCCATGATGGTTTCCTGCCTGTCAATTCTTCAAGATAACGCGCTGTTCGGTTTACCTCCGTTTTGAGGTTCCTATCCGATTTCTGTTTCGCAGCACCTTCATCTGCATACGTCACTCGGTAAATCCCTTTTTGGGTCTGCAGCAGGGTAAATTCACCTGGGATATTCCGGTTGACATACCGAAGCATATCATGTAGTAACCAATAAACATCAGTGGACGAATATCGTAGTGGATCACGGGTGGACTTTTCGCTAACACGGTCTAACGTCTGCTTTACAAAGTCTATAACTTCCGAAAGCGTATAGGTCTTGTCCTCTGTTATCTGAATGTCATTCATCTTTTATCACCCCACTATTTTAACGGTCGGCATTCGCGCCGGTTGGGCATCAAACGTGCCAACAGTATCAGCGACGTTACGGATCTGAATGAGCTGCGATGCGATGCTGACTGCGATCTCCGGTACTGTTTTCGAGTTAATATCGAGCCCGATGGGTGCGTACACCCGCTGAAGTCTGTCCTTGGAAATCCCTGCCTCCAGCAAATCGTCAAATATTAGTTTAATCTTGCGGCGACTGCCGATTAAACCGATGTAACCAGCATCCGATTCAACAACACTATGGAGTGCCGATTCATCGTGCTGATGCCCCCGGGTGACTATCACGACATACGTCAGTGGTGTGATCGGGTATTTTCGGAGTTCCGTTGCGATATCTCCGATGATAATTTCGTCCGCCTCTGGCAAGCGTTCAGCAGAGGCAAAGTCGGCGCGGTCGTCAACAATAGCAATGTCGAAATCCAACCAATTTCCAATATGACAGAGTGCTTGACCGACATGCCCTGCGCCTGCAATGAGCAACGTCGGTCTCGGTTGTAGTGGCTCTAAGAAGACCGAAGCCGTTTCGTTCTCCTGAAATAAGCCAGCTCTGTTCCGCGCAAGCACCTTCGCCGTCTCTTCTTCCACTGCCGTTTCTAAAGCCGGATCGCCTAACGTGCCGATGTGCTCACCTGTGTTCGCAAAAATCATCTTCATGCCAACATCAACGCCCTGCTTCTCACTCGCTACAACCGTTGCACAGACGAGTGGGATTTTTTCGGCGTTCAACGTTTGAAGTCGCTCAAACATCTCGGCTTCGTCGGGGGTCTTCGGCAAATCGATAAAGATCTTCATATTCCCGCCGCAGATAAGCCCATCGTCCCAACCGTAATCGCTATCCAATTGAAACTCAAGCAGCCGCGGCACACCGTCTTGCATGAGTCCGATCGCCTGTCGCCGCGCTTCAGCTTCAACGCAACCTCCGCCGAGCGTCCCAATGTTCCGCAAATCTGGAAGAATCAAAAGCTTCGAGCCGGGTTTTTGTGGAGTTGAGCCTTTCGTCTCTACAACCGTGCAATACGCTCCGACTTGAGAAGATTCAATGAGTTCTGGAATTTTTTGGTATATTTCTCTCATTTTTTAGTAGTCATCAGTCATCAGTTGTCAGAAGAATAGCCACCAGCAGTCAACAGAAGAAGCATCACACTGTCCACGAAAATTTATAGGGCTTGGTCTTCGGCACTTTGTCCAACCAATTGTCTAAACTGTTCGCGTTGTTGCTCGGTCAACTCAAGTGGGACAATAGCCGCGATACCATCGTGTCCGATTTGTGCAGGAACATTCAGGTAAACGGATGTTGTCCCCGCTGAAACATGTGTCCCGACACTCATGACTCGCCTTTTATCAAGCGCGATCGCCGAAACGACCTGCAAAATATGACTTATCAATGTCCATTCGCCACTCACGGTATACGGGGAACGCTGCGCAACGGCTCCACAGAGACTTTCAATACCAGTTTCGGAGATGAGTTGTGCAAGCGGAATGCCGTTCACTCGGCAGTATTGTGGAAGCGGATACGTCTCCTGATCACTTCCGATCGCCAGAGCCATCACGTCTTTCACAGAGACATCAACACGTTTTGCGATTTCAGAGGCTAAGTGTGCTGTAGCAGCCCCGTTTCCAAGCCCGATAATCTGTCCACCGCCGAGTGTCTGATGTATCCATGAGGAGATGTAATTCGTGGGTGATATGGCTACCAGAATTTTGGCATCCGAGGCATATTGCTGGATTCCAGTTACAAACCTTCGAGCGAGGGCGATACCTGTTGTCTTCGAGGCTTGAGGAGACCGAAAAATAGGTTGCCCCGTCGGTGGTAACAGAACAACGATGTCCGCACTCGCTAACCCCTCCAATGAATCGAAAACGGAAATCGCGGTGTCACTTGCGCTCAAAGCGTTTGCTTCCACCAGATCTCGGATGTCTGCCGGTGTGCCGTCTTTTGGATGAACAAATCTATTCTTGTTCGACGTCGCATCCGACACAAAGGCAAGTTCACGCGCCGTCTCCGATTGACACAAGCCCCAGGCAGTCGAGACGGCTAACTGACTGTTGCCTAATAAAGCTACTTTCATTTTTTAATAGTTTTCAGTTTTCAGTTTTACACTAAAAGGGTTTCAACGATTGCCTGAAATTGTTCCTCAATATATTGACGGTGGTTGTCCATTTCTGAATCTGCCGATAGTTTTGTAGATACCAGTTCATCGTAACGCTCAACGTATTCGAGCAAACTATCAACCTCTTTTTCATAACAGATCGCCGATGCAAGCACTTTTTCCTTCAGCAAAAGTGGGAGTTCGGACTCTGTAATCTGTGTCAACTCCCATCGCCACACCTTCTCGGAGATATAGGTAACAAACTGATTGAGTAGATCGCCTTTAAAATCATCGCTTTGGAGTGCTTTGACCTCCTGGATGAGTCCTAAGACGTGATTGAAGAGCTCATCTGGAAATTGCTGCCGCAATTCCATAAGCAATCTCCCGGTCGTCGATATCGGGAGTTGATTTTGCAGGAGGAACACCCGCAAATTTGGATAATCTTCGACGCTCTTACTATCCCCGAGCCATGTTTCATCTATCGCGGGTAAATCACTTACATCGAAACTGAGGACCTGCTGTTTGCGAATTTCTTCAAGGTTAATGGCACGCGGGTCAATACCGGCAGTCGCTAAAGTGGTGATAACTTCATCTTGGCGGTAGGGTCTGAGGAAAGTCATGAGTTCCTGAACTTTTTGCTGTTCTGCCTCAATCTCCGTAGCGTTGGCAGCACCGTTATTTCGCGATTGCCCACGCTTCCGCTTTTTCCCTTTTTGAGGGGCATTCGCGAGTCGACCTGCCCGTTTTGCCAAAGTATCATGATATCCGAGCAATTCCTCGTACAGTATTGCCAGTAGGGTATCCCCATGGACAGCGAGCATCGCCGCCGTTGTGACATTTGCCAATTCGTGTCCGGTCTTTGAGATAATCGCCCGGTTCAGGTTACGCTCTATCGACTTTCGGTCTTTCTCAGCTTGAATAATAAGTGCGCTTTCCAACATGAGGTTGATTAACCTTTTGGTCTGGTCGGGCACACTCAGGTTAATATCACAAGTCGGTTGAATACCGACAAGCAGCCGCTCACGGAGCCTACCATCAAGCACCAACGCCCACAAAGTTGCGTAATGCTGTTGCTCGTCAACGGATGAAGGCATATTCTGCAACCATTGCTTAATAGTCGGTAAATGCAGTTTTACATGATCAAGGATTTGCTCAACAGTTTTATCAGGAATCTCAAAACCAACGAAGTTGGTAGTCCCACTCCGATGCTGTGTCTGTTGACTCCGTCGCTGCGTTGGCTTCCCTGTTTTCGGTGCTAATAGGAGATTGACTAAGGGCTGAATAACGGTTTCAAAATCCTGCTTGTGTTGACTCGCGAAGTTCGCGAGTTCCAGCAATTCCAACCAGATAGTCGTCAAACGTTCAACTTGTGTGGGATGTAAAGTTGAACGCAGTGCAATACCCGCCATTTTCTCACGCACCGTCCCACGCGTCCATTGTGGCAAGTAAATCTCGTCTAAAAGTTCGTTATTCTCGCAAATCGAGAGATCTATCTGCTTGACAAGTTCGGTTTCAATGAAATCCTGTTCAAACACCAGATCATGAAACAATCCAGCAGCTCGATCGAGCACTTGATTCGCCAGTTTGTAGGAGGATTGTATGAGGTGATTCAGGGTTAACTGCTGATTATCCTGCAATTGCCAAAATTCTATCATAGGGTCAATATTCTCTTTGAGCACTTCGGTCTTCGCTGCTGTGATTGATGCTTCAAAATGCTCGGCGAGATATTCCGCATAGAATTCGACGAAAGCGAGCATAGTGTTCCTTAATTCACGGATTACCAGATCGTCCCATACCTTATTATGGACGCGTTGCCCAGGTCCAAGGACAAGGGCTCTCAAACGGGTTTCCACGCCCTGTTGAAATTGCGCCATGAGTTGATAGGCGTTCTGATTCGCTTTCACCGTATACGTTTCGATTTTCTTCGAGCTCTCGCTAATTGCGGTCTCAATTTCCTCATCGGGTGCGTTGAATGCAATAGGCACTAAGCGCAGCATCTCCGGTTCAAGAGGATCATAAACCGCTGCTGTGGCGAGCACTTGAATGGGATCAGACATTTCTTTAGTTGTCTCCGATGTCTCTGCATCTTGATCGTCAAATACATTAGACAGTCGAGTATGAAGCGTTAAACCGTACCCCAAATCAATTAGGTCGGGGTATTGCTTAATATGCGTTCTGATGACCACAAGAAGTAGATTGTAATCCCGTGCGAGTATTTGGTCGAAAAGTGCATCTTCATTGAGATGAACGCGATGAATATGGGTTTGTTCTGGAATGACAGCAGTCGCTGGGGGTATCACCTCAGTATCAGTACCATCAATATTTGCGAGTACGTATCCACCAGTTTTGACAGTACTGGGTATTGTCAAACGCGTTTTTAAAACATCTTGAGCGAGTTCGGAAAGCGTTAAGGATTTTCCCAAGTTTTGAACAGTAATATCTGAGACAATGCCATCGGCGAAATCCGTGATTTGGCGTGCATTTCGCTCCAATTCTTGTATGCTTCTGTGTACCCGGTCATAGTCGTCCTGTGTCTCGGCGGTGATCTTCGCCTCGTCAATCCAAGAAACCCATGCCCCTGGACGCGGTCGCATCTTTACAGTAAGCTTGCCATCTTCTGAGTCAAAACCGGGGAGAATGTCGCCCTCTGAGCTCTCTTTTGGTGTCCAAACGATCAGATGTTTATCTGACTTCACACCAAGTCCTAAGCCAAAGGTATCTCCCCAACTCATCCGCCCCTCAATACTGGATGTGATTTTATCAGTTAGCGCTAAAAGTGTTTCCGAACGAAAATTAAGTGATAATCCTTGCATTGGGTCGATTGATCGTATGCCTTTCAAATAAATTTAGGCAGATAAATGTGTGAATGACCGGTGAAAGCACAACAGTTCAATGTTAACCAAAACCGTCATGTCCGGTCTGTTAACAAATCTATAGGTTGACAGCAAATATAATACGAGGTGCACAATATTGTTTTTATCAGAGTAACCTCTAAAGTTGGAATAATTATAATCGTTGGCTATATTAATACAATCAGAACTTTAGACAGACGCCCCATCGTAGTTGGTATTTTTGCTTATGTCAACCGAAGTAATAACGAAAAATAAATAAATATTTCTGCTCCCGCCGTATCGGCTCAGCGAATGTGCTAAAGGTACAACAAGCTTTGACAAGGTTAGAGAATTTCGAGTCCCCATGCGTCCCAGCCTTCGTACCGTTTTCGTGCGAATAGTTCAATCTTACACTGCTGTGGAAACATTTTCTCAATCCGTTTACGCACTGCTTCGGGTTTTTCAGAGTGGCGTGTCCGTTTAACCTGAACGAGTTGTCTCATATTTCTTGCCCCCCGCGGTTGTGGAATGTTCCCACGTCTGAAAACGAGGCATAACTCGCATTGGCTCATTGTGTAGAAACCGGGATTCAGGCGTTGCTTATCCCAGACGAAAGCGACTGTTGCCCACCGAAATCCCCACGCCTTGCCAAGCTGAATCGCTTGATCGAGATGCGGAGAAGAACTCCACATAAAAAGCAGACAATCCTCTTCGCTAATTGAGGCAATATCCCATGTCTTCATTTCTGACACCGGCAGAGTGGGATAGTGTCGAACAGCACCGCCACTATCCTTGCCTCCACTTCCTGTGTGCTGAAGTTGTCCCTTGTAATCCCACGGCGGATCGGCGTATATGATGCTGTACTTCTTATCCGGGAAGGGAGGATTTTTAATTATACCTTGCGGAGAAACGACGTAAATTTGAATCTTTTGTGTGCGTTCCTTATATCCGCCCTCCATTTCATTATGGGCTACGTTCTTTTCTCAAAAAACGTACAGACTTTCAAAATCAGTCGAGACTGCCCAACACCTGCGCGCAACACTATCCTGCGAGCCTTTATAGGAAACTTGCACAAGGAGCGCAAGGCGAAAACCTAATCGTTAAAAAACTACTTCGCTTCAACACTAAGCCCATCTTGTGGAATGTCGTTGTTTGCGACGAGCATGTCCCGATCAAAGATGAAATCACTGCGGGAACTCCCAAGACTTTCTCCCTCTGTTTGACGTTCACGGAAGTATTGAGGGAGCGTTAACCCCGTCATCCGGATAGCGTCTTCAGGGCAAGCCTCAACACAATACCCACAAAATATGCAACGGAGCATATTAATCTCAAAGACATCAGGGAATTTCTCGCGCTGATAGCCTTCCTTGGTCTGCCAACCGTCTGGGGCAGGTGCAGCCTGAATTGTGATGCAATCGGCAGGACAGGCAGTTGCGCACAAGAAACATGCTACGCATTTGATTTCGTCTTTTTCTGTTACCGTCAGTTTGTGAATGCCACGGTAGCGATCGTTGCGTTCATCCACACTCCGAGGATCTTCAGGATACTGATATGTCAATTTTTTCTTCGGGATATGTTTCAGGGTCGTAAACAGTCCCTTAATCAACGCAGGGATATAGAGTCTATCCCAAAAAGACATTTCTTCGTTAAGTTTCATATTTCTAATCATTGCCTCCTGATTTTTTAATTTTTCCTTGCGGAGAACTTACGTGCGTTTAACCTCTCAGGTGCGTTCCTTAAATCCGCACGCCACTTCGTTACGTGCTACTCTCATGTCCTAAATGGTACAGACTCACCAACCCGGTTCTGAAGACTTTATTTATCAAACTCACGTTAATAAAAAATAGTTACGGAGAAAGGTTCGCTACCGTATAGTTCGGTGCTTCCTCCGTTATATCAATATCGTGGGGATGGCTTTCCCGGTAGCCGCTACTTGACATCCGTACAAATTGGCTATCCCTACGTAATGCCTCAATGTCAGCAGCACCACAATAGCCCATCGCCGAGCGGATGCCACCGACCAATTGATAAACAAAATTGCTGAGTTTTCCTTTATGTGGAACACGTCCTTCAATCCCACGTGGAACAAGTTTGGAAATATCTTCGTTGCTATCTTCTGAAAGTTGGGCACTTCGTTTTCGCAATGCCCCTAATGACCCCATGCCGCGGTGAATTTTATATGTTCTTCCTTGATAGATGACAGTATCGCCGGGGCTTTCGTCCGTTCCAGCCAACAAACTACCGATCATCACAGAACTCGCCCCCGCGCCAATGGCTTTCGCGATGTCCCCAGAATAACGAATACCACCATCGGCAATAATCGGCACCCCTGATTTATCGGCTTCCTTGGCACAATCGTAAATTGCTGTAATTTGCGGAATACTCACACCTGCGACGACGCGTGTCGTACAGATCGAACCAGGACCTACACCGACCTTTACAGCGTCCGCACCAGCATCAATGAGGCTTCGTGTCCCTTCAGGCGTAACGACATTTCCAGCGACAAGTTCAATATCTGAGAAATGAGACTTAATGTACTCTGTTGATCGAATTACGTTTTTAGAATGTCCATGTGCCGTATCCAATACGAGCACATCTACACCAACCGCCACTAACCGGTCAACGTTCTCCAAAGGTGTTGAAGGCAGAACCGCAGCACCAACCCTTAAACGTCCAGCACCATCCTTACAGGCATGCGGGAACATCTGGACTTTGTCAATATCTTTGATGGTAATCAGTCCACAGAGTCGAAAATCACCATCCACAATCGGCAATTTTTCTTTTCGAGACTTATGGAGTATCTCTTTGGCTTTATCGAGTGTAATTCCGGGGGATGCGGTAATCAACTCCTCACCGGGGGTCATTCGGGCGGTTACGGGGAGGTCGAGGTTATCTTCGTACTTGAGATCGCGGTTCGTGATGAGGCCGACGAGGCAGCCATCGTCTGTTACGATCGGGACACCCCCGATGCGGTAACGGGCTGTAACATCCAAAGCATCGCGAATGGTTTTATCTTGGGTTAACGTAATCGGTGCGGTAATCATCCCGCTTTCCGATCGTTTCACTCGGTCGACTTCAGACACCTGTTCATCAATAGGGCAGTTATAGTGAATTATTCCGATGCCTCCCTCCCGCGCAATTGCAATGGCAAGGGTAGATTCTGTGACAGTATCCATAGGTGAGCTACAGATAGGAATGTTCAGCCGGAGATTCCGTGTCAGTTGTGTACCCGTATCTACGTGATCTGGTAGCACATCCGATTCAGCCGGAATCAGCAAAACATCGTCGAAAGTTAACCCTTCTTTTGCAAATATCGGGGGGAAGACATCGGAAATCTTGGTCTCCATCAGAATCGTCTCCTTGATTGCGGTTGAGATGGATAGGATCGGTTCAGAAACGATACCGAGCAGCCTCGCTTATGGGGTTCCCACATCGCACATTTACTTGAAAAAGCACTATTCTCCAATTCCCACATATTATAGTATACGTTTTCTCTCACGTTAAAATATTTGTCGTGCCGTTGCGAAGCGGGTTCTGATCCTTTCCCAGACCAGCAGCTACCAAACGGACTTAGCATCTAATAACGGATTTGTGAAATGAAGCCAATATTCCCTTACCATTAATTATATAGAAAAATGAAAATTATATCAATCTATTTTTTTCAGATTCATTTGACTTTCAGATTTTCCTTGGCACTGGGTCCGAAATTGTGGTATAATGCGCGTATCAGGTTGGAAACCGACAGTGTTTAGCATTACCACTTGGTGATGTGTCTGCCTCCCACTCAACAGGGGATAAATACCTGATACCTGATAGACCATGAGATTAACATTTATATATCCTATTTATCCGACCCAGGAACAAGAAACAACATTAGAAAGATGGCTTGACCACTTGTGTGAACTTCAGAATTCTGCTCGCCACGATAGACTCGTTGCGTATGAGGCCGAAGGTCGTTTTGTGTCGATCTCTGACCAGCAGACCCTTCTCACCGCAGCGCGTGAGAAATATGATGACTTCCGCGAAGTTCCCCAAGATTTTCAGAATTTACTGCCTTCGGTAAACGTTGTAAAGAAAACGCTATAAAAAAAGGGTATCCTCGCCATAAAACGCGTGTGCGTTCTCTCACATGGAGCCTCCGAAAATATACCAAAGTCGTTCGTAAAAAGACGAAAGACACTGACAAACAGACGATACGTGTTCGCGAGAATCCGAAACGCTGCTTTAAACATACTCTTACGGGCGGAAACCTGCGCCCGTCGTGGAGAGCGGTGGGTTACCAACCTCACTGAAACGAGAAACTTATCGGTAGACCGATAGGAAACCTGTTAACACTCTTAACAAGTTTCCCAAGTCTTTAGGCTTGGGTACATTGACAAATCTATAACGTGATATAATACGTTTAATCACCCGTGTGCGCTTGGATTTCGCTAACATGTGCTTGAGAAGCAACACTCACCAACGCTTACGGGACACAAAGGAGCCGCAAAATGGATAATTTAAACGTTGGAATTGTCGGGCTTGGTTGGGTAGCCGGTGCGCATATCGAAGCCTTCAAAGCCGTTACAGGTTCGGATGTTACTGCCATCTGTTCGCGCCGAGAACACGATGAATCTGTATTGGCAGAGACCTACGGAACACCTCTTAAAGCTTATACCGATTTTGAAAAAATGCTCGCGGATCCGGATGTCCACATCATCGATATTTGCACGCC
Source organism: Candidatus Poribacteria bacterium (assembly GCA_021295715.1). Taxonomy (NCBI): domain Bacteria; phylum Candidatus Poribacteria; species Candidatus Poribacteria bacterium. The sequence continues at coordinate 42,836 of JAGWBV010000048.1, forward strand.
ACATCCCTTCCATGCCGAACAAGCCATTGCTGCTGCACAAGCGGGCAAACATCTCATCATAGAAAAACCGATCTGCCTTACATACGAAGATGCGAAAGCTATCCGCGATGCTGTCAAAAACACAGGGGTCAATGTTTGTGTCTGCTTTGAGTGTCGATATAGTGCCCACTTCACGCTGATCCGCTCCGTGATTGACAACGGATTACTCGGGGAACTCCACTACGCCGAAGTCGATTATTACCACGGCATCGGACCCTGGTACGGACAATACGAATGGAACATCAAAAAAGACTTTGGCGGTAGCACCCTACTCACCGCCGGATGCCATGCCCTCGATGCCCTTCTCTTTTTCATGGATGGAAACGTCGAAGAAGTAACGAGTTACCAGACACAATCCACAGGTGCGGATTTTCAACCCTACGAATATAAAACAACAAGCGTCAGCCTCCTTAAGTTTGAAGGTGGCGGAAAAATCGGGAAAGTCACCTCCTGTGTCGATTGTTTACAACCTTATTACTTCCATATCCATCTCGTTGGAAGCGAAGGGAGTCTTCTCGACAACCGAATCTATTCGGCGAAACTTCACGGTATGGATAAGAGTAGATGGAGTACGCTTGAGACCTCACTCATTGATTCTGGCGATGTCAGCGACCATCCGTATGAACCACAATTCCAAGCGTTCATAGACAGCATCAGACGAAATGAACCGATGCCACTGACCGACTTTGACACGGCATTTGAAACACACCGCGTTGTCTTCGCTTCTGACATGTCGGCAGAAGCGGATGGCAGAACCGTTAAACTGTCCGAACTCGATTAATCACCATCGCATTGCTGCCTCGCGATAGAGTTGAATTTGTTCCATATTGCGAGGCACCGCTATATGGATAGACTTGCGTTTTCGATTGACATCCCTGAGTACAATCGGTGCGCGAAGCATGTTGGTCATTGTAACAATGCCGGAGCGATAAAAAACCCACATGCGCTGCTCGGTGTAAGGGTTCAACACGTACTCTGAAGTATGTTCTGATGGATGCCCCTCTACATCAACAAAGAGGTCGTGCTTCGGGTACTCGAGTTCAACGCTCGTATCATGTCCCTGTAAGAACAATTTTTCAGGTGGCGGTTTGGGTGAATATCCACTCAGTTTACATTTCCGAATTCGGATAGGCGCGCTTGATTTATTAATCAGGTGCAAAGAGACAACGATGGCAAGGCGATGGTTGTCGTCACGGTTGATAAACCACGTATCTTCTGGAATAATCTCTACTGTCAACCCCGGAATCTGTTTTATCCTGTTATAGACGATTGCCAATGCTACAAAACTGACGCAGCCGAGGAGCACCGACTGTCCGGTGGGTGTGGCTAAGAATTGCACCAGTTGCTTTAACGCTTGTTGTAGCACGCGAACTCCTTGGCGAGTGTTTCTTCTGAAATAACGCCGTGTCGCCGAACCAGTGGCGGCGACACGGAAATGTCGTAAACTGTAGAAGGGATGGGACCCGGTGTCTTCCCTCCATCAACGACCATATCAATTCGTGAGGTGAGTTCTTCACCAATTTCCGCAACGGAGGTGGCAGGCGGTTCTCCAGAGAGATTCGCGCTCGTTATAGCCATCGGTCCGCCAAACGCTTGGAGGATCTTCAATAGTAATGGATGATCTGGGATTCGGACCCCAACAGTATTCCCGCCAGCAGTTAACACTGGCAGCAGCCCTTTGCTTTCAATAACGATGGTCAAACCGCCGGGCCAAAACCGATCTGTGAGGTGAAAAAAGAAATCCGGTAGGTTTCGAGAGAAACGATGGATATCGGAAACAGAACTGAGAACGAGCGGAATCGGATTTCCATCCGGTCGTCCTTTTACTGTATACAATTTCTGCACGGCACTCGGATTAAAGGGGTCGGCTCCCAACCCATAGACTGTATCGGTGGGGATAGCGATAATACCGCCTGACTTTAGGTATTGGACGGCTTTTTTAATTTTTCCTTGCGGTTCAATCATTTGATTTGTAGGTTGATGTCTTTCCACGTAGAACTGAAGAAACACCCAAGTAAAAACCCTTCCAAATGTAAAGCAAAGACACATTATGCCATTTAAGGAAACCTAATTTCATCACGGGTTCAAGGCTTGTAGCGGATCAGACAAGGGATCCGTTCGGAGTCGCATTCAGAGAGAGTTCATCTCGGAGTCCTTGTTGATATTTCTGGTAAGCGATTCCCGCAATCATCGCGCCGTTATCGGTACACAGGTTCATCGGTGGATAGTAGACTTCCGCACCAATCTCTGCAGCGGCGACCTTTAGTGAAGCACGCAACTGACTATTTGCGGCAACGCCACCCGTCAAGGTTATCGCCGTGGCGTTAGTGGCTTTCGCGGCACGCATCAATTTGTAAACAAGCACATCCACGACAGCGGCTTGAAAACTGGCAGCAATATCTTCAACGGTTACCATATCAGGGTTTGTCGGCTCCACATTCTCTTGCCCATTTTCTACAAGTAGACCGGCTCGGCGTGCCTTCTCCACAAAATAGCGCACGGAGGTCTTAATACCGCTAAAACTGAATTGATAATCATCGGTATTCCGCATCGGTCTCGGAAATTTTATCGCTGAAGGGTCCCCTTTCCGCGCGAGGTCATCAATTATTTTTCCGCCGGGGAAACCGAGCCCGAGGTACTTTGCGACCTTATCGTAGACTTCGCCAGCGGCATCGTCTTGTGTACCGCCTAATACCTTGTATTGCCACCCCTCGTGAACCTCAACGAGCAACGTATGCCCACCAGAAACCGTGAGGCAGATATGCGGAAATGTCAGGGCATCATGCACCATACTTTTCGATAGCAAGTTTTGGCTTGCAAGCTGCGCCAAAAAGGGGGCATAGATATGTCCTTCAATGTGATTGATACCGAGCAGGGGCAGCTTGTGGCAATAGGCAAGACTTTTCGCCGCGGCAACTCCAACGAGCAATGCCCCGATTAAGCCCGGACGATTCGTTACGGCTATCGCTTCCAAGTCCTTGAATGTGACATCCGCTTCTGCCAACGACCGACTCACGATGTAGTTTATCGCTTCAATATGTTTGCGCGATGCGAGTTCCGGGACAACGCCACCGTATTCTTGGTGCACTTCAATCTGTGAAGCTACGACGTTGGAAAGCACCTCTCTACCATCAGCAACAACTGCGGCAGCGGTTTCGTCACATGAGGTATCAATACCAAGTATTCTCATGATTCTTCGTTTAACTGCAAACGGGCGGAAATCGGTAAATTAAAGAGTTCATCGCGCAGCAACCGCATGGAGAAAAATAAAACTTCAAGGTTTTCAACATCCCCTGTGTCTGGGTTAAAACGCGCGACGATTTCGTCAGCAAGCTCCTCGCTTTCCTGTTCTGGATACGGAGGGCAAGTGTTTACATACAAAATATCAGCATCTCTGTCATATTGAAAAGTCAGGTTTGTTCCCATTGTGAAATAAGTTATTGATTATTCTTAGTAAACTGTTTCCCCGGCAACTGTTGAATAACACCTTTAAGTTCCAACATTAAAAGCACACTTGACACCTGACCAATCGGTAATTGTGTCGTCCGAACAATGGTATCAATATGTGATGATGGCACTTCAATAGCATCGAAAATCGTCTTCTCATCTGGCGTTAAATCGGGTGGAGGTGGTGCAGAGACGGGTTGTCGCGCTTCAGGAGTCGGTTGCGGGAGCACAGGTTTCGTATCGTTTTTCTCAACAGAGAATGCTTGTGTCGGCACTGCCTCCATATCTGGCACTGGCGATGGTTCGGAGGTCAGGCGATCACGATCATCGTGATGGGGTGCCTCCGCTGATATTTGGGGCTGAATTTGGTTTAGGACGTGCGGCGGCAGTTCATTGAGCAGATCGTCTACAGTGTTGATGAGTTTCGCGCCTTCATTAATTAACTTATGGGTCCCAGTTGAAAGTTCAGAGAAAATCTCACCCGGCACAGCGAACACTTCTCTGTTCTGTTCAGCCGCGAGACGGGCGGTAATCAACGCGCCACTACGATTCGATGCCTCTACCACAACAGTTCCGAGCGTCAATCCACTAATGATGCGGTTACGACGTGGGAAGTTTCTCGGTTTCGGTTTGGCTGCCATTGGAAATTCGGAAACTAACGCGCCAGATGCTTCAATTTTCTCAGCGAGGTGGCTATTGGTAGCAGGATAAACGATGCTCAATCCGTTTCCCATGACCGCAATCGTCCTACCCCCTGCTTCAAGTGCGCCACGATGTGCTGAAGTATCAATACCTCTCGCCAAACCACTAACGACAGTTACGCTCCGCTGCGCGAGTTGGTAACTCAAACGGTAACTCACCTTTCGTCCGTAATCCTTCGCGTTTCGAGAACCGACGAGGGAAATGCTAAGTGCGTCCTCTGGAGTGAGTTCCCCTTTTACATATAGCACAAATGGTGGCGTGTCAATCTCCTTCAAGTGGGAGGGATATGCGGTATCATAAAGCGTTACGACGTGACAACCATATTTGTGTATTAATTCAAGCTCACGTTCTATTGAATACAAAACAGGCTTGTGAATTAAGAGGTCACAGACCGCTGGCGAAAGCCTATCTATTTCTCTGAGTTCGTCTGGTGCTGCCTGAATTGCTCGCGCAGTGCTACCAAAAACGTCACGTAAGACTTGAACGGTTTTGAGTCCTACACCTTGAATTAGATTTAAATGGATTAGACTGATTGTCTCGTTAGACAGCATATCTTCTGCCTTTTAATTGCAGTCGGCAGTCAGCAGTCGGCAGTCAGCAAGAGTTTTCTTGTTGCAGGCGATACGATAGTAACTGCCACATGCTCTACTGGCCGCTGACGGCTGATAGCCGATAGCCATTAACTACTATTCAGCTGTGCCTGCTTCCATTGGATCCGGTGGAAGCGCGTAATAGATTTCAATTTCCTGAATCTCTTTATATTCTTGCGCAGTGGGTGCCCCAGTTTCGCCACGGGTTGAGCGTTTCGCCCCACCGACGCGACGCGAATCCCAACGGCGCGGTACTTTGAGACGAAACCTTGTCGTCACAATCGGATTATTCAAGGTGAACTTGTACACAGGACGCATATTGTCCCGAACCTCTTTCATGGTAACCCATTCTTCCTCGTCATTCATGTACTGAACGGCGAAGTACTCCAGTTGCCCTGGCTCGGCTTTCACCACAACCTGCTGAATCGTCTGCGGTTGCCGCCATCTGAGAACAGCCTCTGTGTATTTATCCGACTCCATTTGAGATGCCTCATCCTTCCCGTCTTCGAGAATAGGACCTGTCGTCCCTATTGAGTAGATATTGTCGTCATGGTACTTTGAATCCTCGCTTGTCGCGTCAAGTGCGATGTTCTTGCTCAAGTTAAGGGATGGATTCGATGCGAGAATACAGCCCGACATCCCAATCACCACGCAAAGGGTCAGTATCAATAATCCAAAACGCATGTATTGCCTCCTTGTTGCGTAGAACGGCGCCTATGCCGTCCACTATGGTATGAAGTTGAAGCGGCATTATAGAAATAGCCACCTTGATGTCCTATCTTATGTTACTACAAATCAAGCAATTCATCAAGTTCTTTTTCACGCTTATCGGTCGCCTGCTCCTCTTCCACCTGTTCAGCGGTTTTATAACCGTAAAGTTCAATTTCTCGAATTTTTCCAACGGCACGCCGACTCCCGATATTCCAGCCTCTGCCGCCAGAACGTGCTCGTTCCTGTCGGCTCAAGAGAGCGTCATCTTTCGTGCCTAAAACGCGCAGCCGGATTCGATCTGTTGGAAACGGAATCAGCAGTGAAATTTTAATCGGATTCTGTTTGACACTCCTCACGTCCTTAATCAACTGCCAATCCGCATCAACCGCGATGCTACCTTTATCGGCGTAAATATCAAACTCACTTAAATTGTCCGAATGTATGACAATCCGACGGATAATCTTTTTTTCCGGCATCGTAATTACTACCTGTGAAGCGGGGTTCGCGCCAATAAATCCCTGCGAACCTGCGGGGAAAGTGGTTTCACCGATAGTGTTCAATTTGCCATCAATCATCTGTGGACTTGTCGCCGATACCCCTTCCAGGAGGGCATAATTTTCGCTCCACTCCTGTTCCGAGAACAGGGCGGCACATCCTGCCAAAATAACGCAAACCAAGCAGAACAGTGAAAATAACGCAATGGATCGATAAATCATGTTTTTACTCCTTATGAAATGATTCTCCAAGTAGCCCCCTCACGGGTGTCCTGGATTTCAATGTTGAGTTCTTTAAGTCTGTCCCGAATTTTATCAGATGTATCCCAGTCTTTGCGACTTCGAGCCTCCTGTCGAACCTCCAATAGCAGGTCAATGAGCTGGTCGCGTTGCTCCACGTTGCCGTCATCTTGGACATCCATATTGTAAATTCCGAGCACTTCACAGGTTTCAGTCAACACTTCGTAGGCTTGTGCGAAAACGGGGGCAGCTGCTCCATCAGAAGTCGCAAGCGACCTGTTGACTTCGGCAACAAGCGTGAAAATAGCACCGAGTGCTTGTGCGGTATTGAAGTCTGTATCCATTGCGTCTGTAAATTTCGACTTCATCGTCTGGATCGCGTCCTGAAGCGGTGAGGTCTCGGTTTCGCTCACATCAAACTGTCCGTTATACTTTTTCAACGCGTCCAAACAGTTGTTCAAACGCCTGAGCGCGCCTTCCGATTTTGCCAAACTCTCTGGATTGTAGTCGAGTGGGTGCCGGTAATGTGCCGAAATCAGGAAATGCCGAATCACTTCAGTGGGATAATGGTCGAGAGCGTCTCGTAGCAGGATAAAATTCTGTTCGGATTTGCCCATTCGTTTGCCATCAATTTTCAAAAAAGCAACGTGCATCCAGTAACGTGCGAAGGTGCGTCCTGTTGCCAATTCGCTCTGTGCTATCTCATTTTCGTGGTGCGGGAACTGTAAATCTTCGCCACCTGCGTGAATATCAATTGTCTCACCGAGGTGTTTCATCGCCATGGCAGAACATTCTATATGCCATCCGGGTCTGCCTTTACCCCAAGGGCTCTCCCAAGAAGGCTCACCCGGCTTCGCGGCTTTCCACATATCAAAATCCCGCGGATCCTCCTTCCGCTCATCAATTTCAACACGTGCCCCCGCGAGGAGATCCTCCGGTTTCCGATGGGACAGTTTCCCATATTCAGCAAATTGATTCACGCGATAATATACACTTCCATCAATGACATAAGCCGCACCTTTATCAACTAAGGTCTGAATTAGACTTATCATCTCCGGGATGTGTTCGGTTGCTTTCGGGTGAACATCTGCAGGATGGATACCGAGGCGTTGGGAATCCTCAAAGAATGCTTCGCCATTCTGATGTGCAAGTTGCTTGGCACTCACACCTAACTCTGCCGCACGATTGATAATCTTGTCATCAATATCCGTCAAATTTTGAACCAGTTTGACTTTGTACCCTCTATACACCAGATAGCGTCGAATAATATCTGTTATTAAAGCAGTCCGTGCGTTGCCCATATGAATATAATCGTAAACAGTCGGACCGCAACTGTAAATAGATACCTGCTCGGGATTTAGCGGGACAAAATCCTCTAATTGTCGGCTCAGCGAGTTATAAATCTTCATTTTTTAACTATGGGTTCCTGAACTGCCCTCTGTGCGGACCCGGAATGTAATACAAGGAACGGATTTAGTGCATTCCGAGACTAAATCCAGTCCATTTCCAGACGGAATCCCGCAGCCCTACGGTTTTGGGCAGGTTTTCGGTTAATTTCATACTGAGTTCGTTATCGGCGAGAAAAACAAAAACATCTACAACCGAGAAAGACAAGCGATAGCGTGAGCGACAATCGCTTTGCCCTCGCCGACAACGCCCAGTTCTTCCGCTGTGGTAGCCTTTACGTTCACCTCTTCTACGGCAATATCAAGCGTCTTGGCAAGTCTTGTGCGCATATCCAAAATGTAGGGTGCCAATTTCGGACGCTGTGCGATAACTGTACTATCTACATTTTCAATTTGGTAACCACATTTTCTGACCTTTGCCGCGGTCTCTGCGAGAAAAATAAGACTATCCATACCTTCATAACGATCATCTGTATCAGGAAAATGTGTGCCAATATCACCGAGTGCGGCTGCTCCTAAAATCGCATCTACGATCGCGTGGGTCAGGACATCTGCATCTGAATGCCCTAACAATCCCAAATGATATGATATCTCAACGCCACCGAGAATCAATTTTCTATCAGAGACCAATCGATGAACGTCGTAACCAATACCTATTCGCATTTTTTCTTATACATAGTTGTCAGTTGTCGGTTATCAGTTACCAAGTTGGGAAGTGTTCTAAAGTTAGGAAGTTGGGAAAGAGTGTTGCCAACTTTACAACTCCACAACTTCGCGACTTCAAACTGTTGCGGGGGTCCTGACGACTGACGATTTCCATTCTTCCGACATCTGATAACCGAAGACTGAAACCCATCTTACCAAAGGGTAGTATCTGAGAGCAACACTTCAGCGACTTGTAAATCAATGGGTGTCGTTATCTTTAGATTCGCGTAACTTCCGTTCACCAACTTAACAGGAAAGCCGAGTTGCTCAACAAGAGAGGCATCATCAGTCGCTGTAAGTTGGCGTGCTTGCGCGGCTTGATGCGCCTCCTTTAAAAGAGATTTCCGAAAGACTTGAGGGGTTTGCACCGCCCAAAGTTGATCACGCACGGGTGTTTCAACAATGAGATTGTCTTGGTTGGCGACTTTAATTGTATCCTTGACTGGCACCGCTGCAACAGCCGCGCCACACTCGTCTGCGGCGGTGAGACATGTGAAAATGATCTCATCTGTCACAAAAGGACGCACGCCGTCATGGACAATCACGAAATCAACATCTGCTGACAGGGCGCGTATACCGTTATAGACGGACATCTGACGAGTTTCTCCCCCCTCAACAAGTTCCTGTACCTTTGTAAATTGGTAAGGATGTAACACGGCATCGTGACACTGACGAAAATCATCTCGGTCAACAATGACGAAAATCGCATCCACAGCACTATTTTGCTCGAACTGTTGAATGGTATGTGTCAAAATCGGCTTTTGTGCCAATTTTAAGTAAGGTTTTTTCACCGAATGCGCCATCCGGGTCCCCTTACCAGCTGCGGGGATAAGAGCGCACACCTTTCTGTTCATCAGTGTCCACTTCATGTTCTTTTATTCTCGTGAAAATCATCTGACCTGCACTCGTGCGTAACATTTGTGTAACTTCAACGTTAAGCGCACTTCCGATGTAAGGCTTCCCATCTTCAACAATTACCATAGTGCCATCATCAAGATAGCCAACGCCCTGATTCGGTTCCTTGCCTTCTTTGAGGAGAAGTACTTGAATCACCTCACCGGCAATGACGACAGGACGGACAGCATTTGACAGTTCATTGATATTGAGGACTTTCACACTCTGCAATTCAGCGACTTTGTTGAGGTTCAAATCGTTTGTGATAATCGTTGCCCCTTGTTGTTGTGCGAGATGAACTAATTTTGCATCAACTTCCGGCAAATGCGGCACTTCTTCCTCTGAGATCTCAACATCAATCGCTGGGTTGTTCTGAAGTGCTCTGAGAATATCGAAACCGCGCCGCCCTTTATTTCTGCGGAGCGGTTCTGTTGAATCCGCAATATGTTGCAACTCATTGAGAACAAATCGTGGAATGACAAGCGTACCTTCGATAAATTTGGTTTGGCAAATCTCAAGAATTCTGCCATCAATAATAACACTTGTGTCTAAAATTTTGAAGTTACTTGCAGCGTGAACCGCGCGTGAATCGCCAGGACGGGTGGACTTGTTTGATTCGAGTAACTGGCTTAAATCCAAGGTCGTAGAGAGATAATAACCGCACATCATGCCCACGTACCCCAGACTGAGAACCATCACTATTTTTAGATTATCATCAAGTTGTGAAAGCAGAGGTAGTATGGCAATAGAAACTAACAGACCCACAGCAAGCCCCATCAGACTTGCAATGATACTACGCACACTGGGTGTACGCAGACAAATTTCTGCTCCAACAAGCAGAAGAGCAACAACAAATCCGACAATCGCTGCAATTGGGTCTCTGGAAATGATATAGCAGCTTGCCGCACTTGCAATTATGAAAAAGAGACGGATTCCCCAAATTTTCATCTTTTGTACTCCATTGTACGCAACGTATCACTCGAAAAATAGTGCTGTCACTTGTGGGCGCGGACTCTATTGAACGTGAGTTTGATAAAAGTATCACGTAGGGTTTCGCTACCATTATTGACACAGAAAGTGTCTTGAAAACGACACATCTCTCCACATTCTGCGATTTTTTCGGCGTATTTACGGCTCTACCTGGGGGAAACACCCAAGCAAAAACACCTACAGATTTATTTTCAAACTGGCGTTATTTATACTTATGAATACCTCTGTCTACCTGTATCTGCGCCCAGATAGATTCGCGACGGACTCTATAAACAAACCGACTTCACAACGCCCAAATTGAGGCTTTATAACCATCAACAACAGCGAATCGTATTACAGCAAAGCCCCGATACTGTCATATACGTCGCTAACACCTACAAGCTCAATCTCCTCGTCGATTTCCAAGCTTTTCCGGTTATATTCAGGGAAGATCACACGTCTGAAGCCTAACTTCGCGGCTTCTCGGATGCGTCTTTCAACATGTGTGACAGGACGAATTTCACCACCAAGCCCAACCTCCCCAATCACAACTGTCTTCCGATCCACAGGGAGATCGCGATGGCTTGAGGATATTGCCATCATCACGCCGAGGTCTATCCCGGGTTCATCAATGCGTAACCCACCGGTAATGTTAATAAAAACGTCAGAATCCCCGACGTTAATCCCGACCCTCTTATTAAGGACGGCAATGAGCAAAGCAATTCGGTGTCTGTCCACTCCGGCTGCTGTATTACGAGGGTTTCCATAATGTGTAGGCACGACGAGCGCCTGCACTTCCATGAGCAAAGGGCGGGTACCCTCTATACTTGAAACGACAACGGATCCTGAAACTTCTTCCTCCCTGTTGCTTAAAAAGAGTTCTGATGGGTTCATCACATCCACAAGCCCTGTGCTCTGCATCTCAAAGATACCAATCTCATTCGTGGAACCGAACCGATTTTTGATTGCTCGAAGGATACGGTAAATGTGGTGTTGTTCACCCTCAAAATAGAGCACAGTATCTACCATGTGTTCTAAAACACGAGGCCCCGCGAGAGCCCCTTCCTTTGTCACATGTCCAACGAGAAACACTGGGATATTTCGATTCTTTGCACAAATTAGGAGATGTCCGGCACACTCACGAATCTGAGTAACGCTCCCAGGTGCAGACGGGATACTTGACAAATAAACCGTCTGTATAGAATCAACGATGACAACTTTCGGTTCTCGCTCCTCAATATACTTTTCAATCTGCTCTAAATTGTTTTCGCACAGCACATAGAGTGTATCAGATGCAACGCCGAGCCGAGTCGCACGGAGCTTCGTCTGGCTCACAGACTCCTCACCGGAAACGTAAAGCACATCCCCATAGTTCCGACTTAATGCATCACTGGCTTGTAGTAATAATGTAGATTTGCCGATCCCAGGATCTCCGCCGATAAGGACTACGGAACCCGGTACAATCCCGCCACCGAGTACTCTATCAAACTCCGACATTCCCGTGAGGTGTCGTTCTACTTCGCTTGCTGTAACCTGCGAAATGGGTTCGGGTTCGCGAGACATTTGTCCGATATCACGATGTTTCGATGGCGTCGTGAGGGTTTCCACCTCTTCGGCGAAACTCTGCCAACTTCTACAAGTCGGACACCGTCCGAGCGTCTTCGGTGTTGTATACCCACATTCTTGACAGACAAATTTGCGTCGCTCTCGTGCCATTCTTTAATTTTACCTTGCGGAGGAACAACGTGCGTTTTGACTTTGAAGTGCGTTCCTTATACCCGTCTGCGCCGTTGTTGCAGGCTACGGTTTTTTAGTTATACCTTGAGGAACCTTTATGAGGCGACCCTCTTTACTGACTGCTGACTGCCATTTGCCAACTACCACTCACCACCAAAAAAGCGAAATCCTGTTGTCCAACGTCGTTCACGGGTCAAGTTCTCTACGCCCAATAGAAATTGTCCATACTGGAAGAACCGGAACGCCACTTCGGCGTTCAACTCTGGTTCCCTGCTTGTTAACCCTACACCTTCAACGCTGACACCGAAACGTCGGGACCACAACCACAAATCGAGTCCCGCGCCGACTCTGGAATGCATAAACCCAGCGCGCGCCCGAAGAAAATCTGTTACATCATGTGCATACTGAAACTCAAACCGAATCTTCTCGTCCCGAACACCCACCCCGAGTCTAAAGCGTGCATCAGATCCTTGAGAGAGCAAAATTGCCAACTCGTTGTAGAGTCGCTCTTCAAGGCTGAGATAACGGAGTTCATAATCCCAACCAAACTGGGGTAGATCAAAGCGCTGCAACTGCCTCTCAGTTCTTTGAGAAAGGTCCGTCACCGCACTCATGGTTTCATCGACATTTTGTAAGGTTCGGCGGACATCTTCAAGTGGTTCCGGTGTGTTCAGCAATTGGGCAACGGTCCCCTTCCCTTTGTTAAGCGTGTTCAGAAAACGATTGACGCTCGTTTCAAGTGCGGCGACCGAAGCAGTCGTTGCATTTAGATTTTCTAATATTGGTGCGATATTGGCTTCTCCTGTTTCAATAGCACGACTACTTTGCGAAACGAGGGCAGAAATCTGTGTTGCTAACGCGTCGAAATCCGATCGAAAAGCTTGTGTTATCTGCCGAAATTCTGATGTTGTTGCGCGAATATCGGTGAAAATAGTGTTGAACTTCGGTGAATTCTGATTCAGAAGCCTCAAGAGTTCACGCGTAATGTCACTTATTTGACTGCTCACCATCAGGGAATCGCCTTCCAACTGTGTGACGAGGTTATTTACCTTTACGAGGGTTCCCTGAAACCGTCTATCGTTCTCTAAGGCGAGTTGTGTTAAAGTTTGTACCGTTTCTTCAGAGTCAACGCTCAACTTCTCAATAGTTTTTCCAGTGAGTGCGACGACTTCTCGAATCTCTTTGATGGCGAGTTGAATCGCTTCTTGGTTGGCTTGGAGCACTTCATTCGCAGCTGTTGTGAGTTCAATAGCCTGTGTCATACCAGCACTTGTCTGCTCAAGGAGTTCCAAGGCATTTACAGGATCTTTTCCAACAATCGGCAAGTTCGCTGGCTTTAATATCGGGTTCCCAACCGGTCCATTGTCAAGAGCGATATAAATTTCACCGACAAACCCGTTCATAGAAATTCTGGCACTACAGTCCTCCCTCAACCACTCAAATGCGTTCTTGACTTTCGCTTTGATGTGTACATTATCAGTATCAGGACGAAGCTCAATAGCCGTTACTTTTCCAATTGGGACTCCATAGAGGTAAACCGCTGCCCCGACATAAAGCCCGTTAACAGAACGGAATTGAAACGTTAGTTCATCACCAGCAGTTGCCCAGGGCCAATTCTCAGCATTCGTAAGAAGGATTGTCAGAAAAACGATTGCGACCAGAACCATTACACCGACTTTTACGGAAGCTGTCCAAAAGTTCATGCTACCTCCCCAAATATTTTTTCAAAATGGGATTTTCCATGTTAAGAATCTGGTCGGGTGCTCCAAATAGGATGAACTGTTGCAAAATGGGATCGTCGATGTTGATAATTTCATCCGGTCTACCATAAGCGACCTGCTTACCTTCATGAATCATCGCCATCCGAGTCGCGACACTGAAGGCACTGTGCATATCATGTGTAACCACAACGGAAGTAACTTGTAACCTCTTATGGAGATCTTTAATAAGTTGATTGATTTCGGTACAGGTAACCGGGTCAAGACCGGTCGTGGGTTCATCGTACAGAATAACCTCTGGATCAAATGCCAGGGCGCGTGCGAGTCCAACCCGTTTTCGCATACCGCCACTCAATTCAGCGGGTCGCAAGTCTTGGACCCCCTTTAAATCAACAAGACCGAGTTTCTCATCAACGACCTCACGCATCTCTCGTTTGTCAAGATCTGTATGCTGATCGAGCATAAAAGCGACGTTCTCCGCCACAGTCATCGAATCAAAGAGTGCAGCAGACTGAAATAGCATTCCAATCTTTCGGCGGAGGATATTTATCTTTTTGCCTTTTAGGTTCGATATTTCGGTTCCATCAAACCAAATTTCACCGGAATCCGCAGCCATCAGTCCAGTAATAATTTTGAGGAGTACACTCTTACCACACCCACTTTGTCCCATAATCACAAGCGTCTCACCCCGCGGAATTTCAAGACTCAATCCATTTAAAACGCTGTTGCCGCCAAAATTTTTTGTAACATTCCTAATTGAAATCATTTTTTAATTTTACCTTGCGGAGGCACAGCGTGCGTTTGGACTTTGACGGACGTTGCTCATATCCGCCTGCGCCGGTGTTGCAGGCTACGGTTTTTACTTATACAATTGAGGAAACCTTTATCAGGCGAAACCCTCTTTACCAACAGCTAATTATACCATCCCCAAAATGTTAAAGAGTATATGATTCAAGACAAAATCTAAAACGAGAATTGCAATAAGAGAGATTACAGCAGAGCCAGTTGTCGCAATTCCAACCCCCTCTGCTCCACCCGCCGTCGAGATACTAAACCCCTTGTAGCAACCGACTGCAGCAATCGCCATTCCAAAAGAGGTTGCTTTAATCAAACTAATGAGAACGCTTCCAACAAAAAGATTCTTCTGTACTTCTAAGAGAAAAAAGGAGCCATTTACATCGAATAGCGTAACAACAGCGACAAAACCACCACCGATGCCTGCAAATGTCGAATAGATAGTAAGCGTCGGTAACATGATAGAACACGCGAGAAAACGCGGCACAACCAGATACTTGACAGGATTTGTGCCCATCACCTCCAGTGCGTCAATTTGCTCCGTAACCTTCATTGTTGAAAGCTCAGCAGTAATTGATGCCCCGATACGCCCGGCAAGCACAAATGCGGTAATCATCGGACCGAGCTCTTTCACGACTGAGACACAGACGAATCTCGCCACCGAGCCTTCCACTGCATAAGGTTTGAGCTGAATGTATCCCTGAACCCCCAAGACCATTCCCGTGAAAAATCCAGAAACAATGACAACTGTTAAAGAATTAAAGCCGATCAACAACAACTGCTTAACTAACAGATCAAACTGAAAGGGAGGACGGAAAATTTGGATAAGGGTTTGGAAAAAGAGTGTAAAGGCTCGCCCTATCTCGGCAAGCACGTTGTGCAACCGAACCTTAACCAAATCAGGGAAACCCCCACGGGCTTCTTGTAAAGTGGACTGCTGCTCCATATTCTCTATTGGAATCGTTATCAGTTATCAGTAAAAAGAGAGTTCTGATTTCGGCACAACACCCTTTACCTAAAAACTGAAAGGTTTTTTCGCAAGAAAAAACCGAACTGAAAGCGTAGCATGCTGACACCCATCTAACTGGGATTTTCAAAGCGCATCTCGTTTTTGGTAAAATAAAGAATCACTGTCCCAGTTGGCCCGTTACGCTGTTTCTTAACCATGATGTAGGCTTCAACCCTGTTTCCGACATCTTCATCTTCGTAATAATCATCCCTGTGTAAAAAGGCAACGAGATCGGCATCTTGCTCGATTGCCCCGGACTCCCGCAAATCTGAAAGTTGCGGACGTTTATCAGGACGGCGTTCAATCTCACGACTCAATTGCGAACAGGCGATAATTGGAACATTAAGCTCCCATGCGAGGATTTTCAAAGCGCGTGAAATTTCAGAGATCTCCTGTTCACGTGCGTGATATCTCCCCGTCCCTCTCAAAAGTTGCAGGTAATCAACAATAATGAGTGCGAGATTGCTGTGTTCACCTTTTAAGCGTCGTCCCTCGGCACGTAGACTTTGAACGGTAAGACCCCGATTATCGTTAATGAGGATGGGAGCTTTCCCCAATCGACTTGCCCCATCGCTCAAGGGTCTCCAGTCATCTTCACTGAAGTTCCCCGTTCGGAGCCGCGTAAAATCAATCCGAGATTCGGTGGCTAACATTCGCATCGCGATATCTTGGGAAGGCATCTCAAGACTAAAGATTGCGACTGGACGCTTTTGTTCAAGTGCAACGTTCTGTGCGATGTTCAGCACCAAGGTTGTTTTTCCCATACTCGGTCGCGCGGCAATAATAACAAGATTACCGGGCTGCAGCCCGGAGGTCATGTGGTCAAAATCCATAAAACCGGTTGGCACGCCTAAAAATCGACTTTTTTTATGATATAAACGCTCAATGGCGTCAAGACTCTGTGTGAGTAACGAATGGATAGCGACAAACCCGCGTTGGGTATCTGTCTGGCTCAGATCAAAGACGGCTTCCTGTGATTGATTCAGGACCTCAGCAATTCCGACACTTTCGTCGTACGCCATCTCGCGAATCTGAGTAGTTGCTTGAATTAACCGACGGCGCGTCGCTTTCTCATACAGGATATCTGCGTAAAACTCTGTACTCTCCGTCTCCACGATAGGCGCCTGTAGTTCGTATAAGTACTCCGTTCCGCCTGCGCGGTTCAATTGGTCACCCTTCTTGAGTTCATCAGCGACAAGAAGAGGATCTGCGTAACTCACGCGGTCATACACCGCAAGGATCGCTGAATAGATAAGCTGATGGTCTACAGTGAGAAATACATCAGAAGTCTGACCGAGCTTGGTTATTACTGGAGGAATAACCGATTTCTCGGTCATCATTGCGCCCAGAACCGCTTGTTCAGCTTCCTTGTCAGAGAGAGAATCAGCCAGTTGTGCCTGCATAATTACGCTTCGCGTTCAACAACAACGCGGAGTTCGACGACAACATCTGTATACAATTTGATCGGTACCATGAACACGCCGAGTTCACGAATCGGCTCTGCGAGTTCAAAGAACCGCCGTTCCAAATCGAATCCCTGCGTTCGCAAATTTTCTGCGATATCCATAGAGGTAACGGATCCGAAGAGACGGTCGTTTTCACCGGCACGTCTGCTGAGTGTACATGTAACACCTGTCATCTGTCCGGCAATTTCACGTGCGCGATCTTTATTCTTCGTCTCCTGATGATCGATTACCCGTTTCTGGTGATCTAAGTGTCGACGGTTTCGTTCCGTTGCATGGACGGCTAACTGCATGGGAAGCAGATAGTTACGTGCGTAGCCATCTGCGACATTCAGGACATCGCCCGGTAGACCGAGGCCTTCAACACTTTCCTTTAGAATAACTTCCATTTTTTAATTATACCTTGCGGAGAAACGACGCAAATTTGGATATTTCACGTACATTCCTGAGATCCGCCCTCCAAATGTAAAGCAAAGACAAATTATGCCTCGTATGTCTAAAGCAGGCATAATTCCATTACGGGCTAAGGTAAAAAAGTTTTGGGTTTGGATTTCCCTGCCCAAAAAAACCATACTTCATAGGGGAACCCATTGTAAGGGTCTGCCCACTTCTATCGCGTAAACGGCAATAGTGCCATATTACGGGCGCGCTTGACTGCCCGCGTTACCATTCGTTGCTGCTTCGCCGATAGCCCAGTGACCCGGCGACTCACAATCTTGCCACGTTCATTAATAAATTTTCGCAGCGTATCGATATCTTTGTAATCAAAAGATTCTATCTTATGATAGCGCTGCCTACGACGGAATGCCATATCGATTCTGTTCCTTTTTTTAAATAGCCGTCAGCAATCAACAGTCAGTCGTCAGCAAAGATAGCGTCGTCAACGCGGTCTTTGCTGATAGAGAACCGATGGTGTCGGATGGAAACCGATGGTTAATAGACTGATTGCTAATAGCCGACGGCTGATAACCACACTTAAAATGGAATGTCGTCCTCTGTCGAAGAAGGTGTGTCGCTCACATTGGGAGCTGGTGCGTCCTGATAGGATGCAGTCTGTTCTGATGCAGCTGCGGGTCGGGCATCGGTGTAACCACCACCCCCTGCCTCATTGTCATCACGCCGTCCAACAAACTGAAACCGCTGCAGACGGACTTTAAGACGGTTCCGCTTTGTGCCGTCTTCAGCTTCCCATGAATCATATCTGAGGGAACCTTCAAGAAAAATGGGGCTGCCTTTACTGAAATACTCACCCACTAACTCTGCCTGCCTATCCCATGCTTCCACATCAACAAAGCAGACATTTTCTTTCTGTTCACCGGTCTGCCGGTCAGTATACCGTTCACTCATAGCCAATCCAAAATTCGCGATGGCTGTTCCACTCGGAAGGAATTTCACTTCGGGATCCCGAGTCAGATTTCCCATCAGGATGACCTTGTTGTAACTTGCCATGATTTCTCCTTTGTATCGTAGGTTCAAACTTTGCGAGGTAGCCTACAAGCCAAAAGTTCGTTTAAAATTTGGATGACGCTTGTTTCAGGCAGACGCTGTTGTATCTTCAGCCTCGGCGTCATCATCTGTTGTATCTTCAGCCTCTGCATTATCATCCGATGTCATTTCTTTATCCGGTGTCGATTTCTCATCTGACGTTGATTCCTTGATCTCGGTTGCCTCAGCGGTGAGTTCGGCTTTCAACTTCTCAATATCATCCTCGTATTGAACGACCATATACCGCAAAATCGCTTCAATAACATGCAAGGATTGGTTTAATTCGGCAACAAAACTCGGTGCGCACTCAAAAATGTAGAGCACATAATAGCCTTCACTCCGTTTCCGGATAGGATAGGCGAGTCGTTTTTTTCCCCAGGGATCAACCTTCAGGAGTGTTCCGCCACCTTCGATGATGCCCTTTACTTGATTCGTAAGAGCCTCTGCTTCGTTTTCATCGTGGTCGGGTGTAATGATAAGCAGCAGTTCGTAAGGATTCAAATTTTCATGCCTCTCTTCGGACTGATGGCTCCACCGCTTTTTATACAAAAGCCGGGAGCAGAGATTAATATTAATTAAGTGAACCCCATCTATCCCTGTGAATCGCCTTTGAATGAGAAGGGCAATTACAAGTTAGATGGAATTCTATTCGTTAATTTTAGTTAATATAATTATACCACATTCCAATCCATATATCAACCCAAAATGCTATTTTTAGGGACATTGAGATTTTAAAGAATGCCTTGACTGAACTTCAAAATGTATTTGTTAATATAGGTTAAAGTCAATCACAATCACACAAGTTATATAATAGTATTAACGTCCACTTATGGTTTATAATACCATACTTTAACTTATAAACCAAAATGAAATCTGTCGAAAATTCCCAATTCACACGCGAAAACCTACTGGCAATGATAACAGAAAATTTAGGTTGGGAGCGTTGCATGAGCGGTTACATGCAACGGCAAGAAAAACGGACGTTGGGATGCGAGAACCTCTTCTCGAAGCCGTGTGGCTAATGTATCCACATCAACCTGTTCTGCCGTCGCAAGCCCGTATTTCTCCAAGAGCGGAAAGAGACTCTGAAAGATCGTTGCCATGTATCGGTACCCCGCCCAAGTTTTGGCGGCACCGATAGGCGATTCAAGATGCATCGTTGGTGGCGGCAAACCTGCGTCAACAAAAGCGCGATACAGCCCAATCCCCATGTCAAGATGTGCGCCTGAATGTTCAAACACATCCAAAATCCATCGAATCAGTTGGTTCATGAGCGGCGTATCGTGATGTAAAAACGCAGGATAGAGCGTGTATTCGGGTTCCTGAAACGCGGCAATCCCGCCGGGTTTTAAATGCGTTATGAGCTGCGCGAATGCATTCCTTGGATCCGCCATATACATTAACACAAACCGTCCAACAATAGCATCAAATTGAGTAGCGAAGGTAAGCAATCGTGCATCGCCTGCAATAAATTCTACGTTCCGCATCCCCGCCTCGGTCGCTCGTTGGCGCGCGGTGTCAAGGATCGAGGCATTGACATCTACACCCACAACCTGCCCTGTCGGTCCGACGAGTTCAGCGAGGGTGAGCGCAACATCACCCGCACCACTCCCGATTTCGAGGACTCGCATCCCTTCTGTTATACCAGCTCGCTTACAGAGACGTCGCGTGGATTCCCCATAGATTCTTGATTGCTCAATGAGGCGCGTTGTTTCGTGTGAGGTACGCCCCAACGTATAGGTGGCATCGCGATCTTCTGATGTATGTGAGTTCTCTAAATAATTTTGCGCCATGCGTGGAACCATCTATGCTGTGAGAGATGCGGACGCTGTGATATGCGGCGGCAACATAATCGGTCGTTTCGCTGCAGCGACTTCTGCCTGTATCCGCTCCGCCAACGTATCAACATCTAACTCTTCAGCCGTCGTAATTCCATAAGCCTCCAGTAGAGGGACAAGGCTCCGAAAACTGTTCGCAAGATATTCGTAACCGGGCCAGTTCACGGGACCCCCCATCGGTGCCTCAAAATGTAGCGTTGGTTCTGGCAACCCCGCATCGACAAAAGCCTGATAAAGTTCCATGCCCATGTCAAGATGTGCACCGGAACGCTCAAACACGGTGCGTCCCCACTTAATCAACTCGTTTGCCAAGGGTGTATCAGGATGCTCAGCCACGGTATAAGGTGCAAAATAGGCTTCCTGGAAGGCGACAATACCACATGGACCCAGGTGTGTCGCCAAATGTTTAAGTGCCTCCACTGGATCCGCCATATACATGAGGACAAGTCGCCCGACAACAGCATCAAAGTCGTTTGGAAGTTCAAGGGTTCGGGTATCACCTGCAATGAATTCAATGTTTGAAAAACCCGCTGCATCCGCTCGAGCTTGCGCTGTTTTGAGAATATCAGGGTTGAGATCTACGCCAACAACTGTGCCTTCGGGACCGACAAATTCGGCGAGCGCGAGTGCCACATCGCCGGCACCACTCCCCACATCAAGGACTTTCATCCCTTTCGCTATGCCGCTCCTGAGAAAAAAGCGCCGTGTCACATCTTCATAGAGTTGTGATTGCTCGATTAAGCGATCCGTTTCCTCTTGGCTGCGGCCCATTGTATATTCTGCGTCTCTGGATTGATTGCTCATTTCAATTACCTCTCTATAGACATACCGCTCCGCTGGAGCGGGAAGTCGCATGTGTAATATCTATAATTGCTAAGTATTATGGTGAAATAAATTGATGGAACTGTATCTCTCCATCTTTGACAGTGTTGATAACAAGGCTTTTGATTGCGTGCCGATTTTCATCAAAATGTGATAACAGTGTCGCACCGCTGTAGTCGCGAGTCGCTTCAATTTGATCCCGAATTGCCGCGGGCGTTGTATCAGTTGCTCGGCGCATCGCCTCAATGACAATAGTCGTAGAATCGTATCCAAGTGCGGCGGGTCCGTCGGGTGCGATCCCAAATCGTTCGGTATAGGCATCAACAAACTGATGTGCTGCTTCAGTTAATTGACCATCGTGTGAAAAGTGATTCGCGAAGAAACTGCCTTCAACCGCCATTCCACCGATCTCAACTAAGTCGGGTCGGTCCCAACCATCTCCGCCGAGAAAGGTAGCAGAAATACCGATATCGTCAGCCCTTGCTTGCTTAACCGCCAATGGGAACTCGGAACCTAAGCCCGGCAAAAGACAACATCAACGGCAGGCTGAACCGCCCCAATTGCCATTAACTGCTCAGTGATACCACCCAACGCCTAAAGGCGTGGGAAACCTCGGTTTCGTAGCGACTGCGGTTTTCTCAGAGAGTCCACCGTCTATTATTCCGTCTCCGCCGCACTCACGAAGGTGCGATCGAACGGACCTGATCGCGCATTGTTACGCGGGTACCCCAGCCTGCAAAATGTTGATAGCAGCGTTGAGGTCCCTATCGTGGTGTGAACCACAGTCAGGGCATATCCACTGCCTATCTTGGAGTGTTAGATTTTCGTTGGGATGTCCACAAGCCGAACACGGCTTTGTCGTAGGCGTCCAGCGACCTGCTTTCAACAATG
>JAGWBV010000049.1 GCA_021295715.1 Candidatus Poribacteria bacterium
TTAGAGTCTTTATGAAAGGATACCTGCTTTTCTGCTTTCTATCATCTTAATTCTTAAAATTGTCCAAACTTTAGTATTTATATCATAATATCATATATTAGTCCAGATAGGTCAGTCAACTTCTTAGATAGAACTCGGGTTACTCATTATAATTTTCAGAGTAACTTCGGATAACCCTTGGTAAAATTCGCCTAAAATCCAGTCGTAGCTTAGGTTCAAGGACATCTATGAAAATCATTGCTGCCCAGTTTACTCTGAATACTCTGAAATTAGTGCCATATACGACGCAAAAACCTATACCTCGAAACTATAGTGAATTATTAAAATATGTAAATATCTCACGAAACACCAAACCATTTCACAAGCAGCTGGCGAGGCACAGAATACCGCCTGTCCACAATGTCAAAGTAATTGAATCGGGTTAAGGTGAACACTTTCATTGTTTTTTAATTCCTGTTTGCGTAATTTTACTTGACAAAATTTTAAATTTTTAAATAATAATTAAGAGTGATTACACGTTTGTAGTTTGAGGGTGGATTCTCCGCTCTCAAGAACCTGAACCTCCAAATTTAAAAAGGAGAGAATATTTAGGAGGGATTAAAATGATTCGAGTGTTTGTTTCTACATTCTGTATCGTCCTGCTATTGGGTGTAATGCTTCTCGTCATGCCAGCGAACGCACAGCGAGATGAAGCAACAGTCGCTGCGAACTGGGACTTTAACGATGGGAGTGCCAAAGACACCTCAAAAAAAGGGTTAGACGGCAATTTTACTGGAAAACCGCAAGCCGTTGATGGCATTGCCGGAAAAGCGTTGAAGTTCAACGGCAAAAGCGATGGCATCAAATTTCCAGATTCCGAGGATATCAACACGGGTGGTCCTTATACAAATAGGACGGTTGCGGCGTTATTCTACTGCGATGATGCAAAGATTGATGATCGGAAGCAGGTAATCTTCGAAGAAGGCGGTGCAACACGGGGCTTAATACTCTATGTGCATGATGGTAAAGTCTACGCTGGCGGTTGGAATCGCGCCGAATACAACTGGAACGGTGCCTGGCCTTTTGCAGACATTAAGTCCAATCAGTGGTACCACGTCGGTTTGGTGATTCGCGACGCAAGGGACAAGGTAGAGAGCAAAAAGTTTGAGATGTGGCTCGATGGCAAACGTATTGCCCAAGAAAAGGGTGGGCAACTCCATGCACACGGCGACGATATTGGTGTCGGTCATCTCAATCAGAATACCGTCTATCATGATGGCGGTGGCGGGGGACAAACCGACGTTGACTGGTTTGGTGGTCTCATTGACGAAGTGCTTGTCTACGGTTCCGCTTTTGACGAAGCCGATTTTGCTGACCTCGCGTCCCCCCTGAGCGTTGAACCACAAGGCAAATTCACAACAACTTGGGCACACCTGAAAGCCCAACGGACTGAAAGGTAACCTCAACCTCACAAATTGGGGTTCAACACCAACAATTTATAAAGGAGATTTGCTACAATGGTGAAATATCGTTTTTTTTCTGTATTGAGTGTTTTACTCATGCTTATCGCTGTAGCGACTTACGCTGCGCGAGACGAGGCGACTGCCGAGGGAGTTTGGAATTTTGACGATGGAGATGCCGCGGATACCTCCGGAAAGGGCTTGGACGGAACAATTGTCGGAGATCCTGAGGTCGTTGATGGCATTGTTGGCAAAGCACTGCTTTTTGACGGTGAAGATGATGGCGTTAAGCTCCCTGATTCTGTCGGTATTAATACCTTAGCACAACCCGACTTCTATACTGACCGGACGATCGCCTGCTACTTTAACTGCACAGATGTGGGTGTCACAGAACAGAAGCAGACGATTTACGAGGAAGGCGGTCGGACGAGAGGTCTCGTCATCAACGTCTTTGAGGGGCAGCTTTATGTGGCTGGCTGGAACCGAGCCGAATACAATTGGGACGGTGCTTGGCCCTCTGTCGCGGTAGAGTCCGGAGTTTGGTACCATGTTGCCTTGGTTATCCGAGATGCCAAGAACGAAGTCGAAGCGGATAAATTCGAGATGTGGGTTAACGGTAAACTCGTCGCGAGTGAAGAAGGCGGCGCACTTTATGGTCACGGCGACGACATCGGTATCGGGCATGTCAACGCCAATGCCGTTTTTCACGATGAAGATGGCGAGGGGACAGATATCCACTATTTCGGTGGTATTATAGACGAGGTTATCGTCTATGGCTCTGCTTTTGATGAAGCCGATTTCGCTGAGTATGTTGGTGCCGTCACGAGCATTGAACCGCAAGATAAGTTTACCACTACATGGGCGACGATCAAGGCACAACGCACACTGCGATAATAGTTATCGGCAGTCGGTTGTCAGTTGTCAGTAAAGAGGCTTTTGCTAAACATCACCTCTTATGCTGACGGAGAATCGGAAGGATTTTTTGGGTAAAATTCGCCTGATGGCTGACAGTTAATTGTTTTCCTGTAGGGCGAGGTCTCTGTATCTCAGCCCTACACTTCATTTAAAGGGGACAGAATATGTTAGGAGCGATTATCGGGGATATTGTCGGATCAATCTACGAACCTAAGGATCGTCGGATTAAGACCAAAGATTTCCCTTTTTTCGGCGAAGACTGTCGTTTCACAGATGATTCGGTCTGCACGACTGCTGTCGCTGATGCTCTTTTACACGACCTTCCGCCAGGGGAGACGATGCGAAAATGGGGGAAGCGGTATCCAAAGTGTGGTTTCAGCCAAATTTTTAAAAACTGGATTTACGCTGAGACGGATGCACCCAACTGCACTTTCCGTAACGGTGCGGCGATGCGCGTCTCACCGGCTGCGTTTCTGAACCAAGATGATTTGGATGCGGCACTCGTCGCTGCTGACAAAGTGACCGTTATCAGCCACGACCATCCGGAAGGCATAAAAGGTGCTCGGGCGACGACTCACGCCATCTACCTCGCCTTCCGAGACGAAAGTCCTACAAGTATTCGCGAGACTCTCACTGCCGAGTACGGCTACGACCTGACACAAACAGTGGACGATATCCGTCCAGATTATGCTTTCGATATGACGTGCCAAGGCACAGTCCCACAGGCGGTTACATGTGCTTTAGAATCAGAAAATTACGAAGACGCTGTGCGCAATGCCATTTCTCTTGGCGGTGATTCCGATACCCTCGGTTCAATTGCGGGTGGTATCGCAGAAGCACTACACGGTATACCTGACAAAATTAAAGAAGGGGCAAAGGTGCGCTATCTCGTCAAAGCACCCGACATGCTCGAAATAATCTCGGAGATGTATCAAATATCGGAAGGTTAAATCTGCAAAAGCGCGTACACATATTATGAATGATCAAGCGTTTAATGCCACTTTAGAGCATGATAGATTTTACGACTGCTCTACTACTGATGCTGGCGAGGTTTCTAACCTCGCCTCTTTAGAATGTGGTCAACGAACTGCGACTCTAACCTGTCTTGTCCTCTTTTTTTTTCTGATTCCGTTTTCCGCGCTACCCATAGAACCTCCTATCCATTTCACAGAAGTTACCGATAGTGCCGGTATCCGCTTTACGCATGCCAACGGTGCGATGGGTGAATTTCACCTGCCTGAGACCCTCGGTGCTGGTGGGGCATTCCTCGATTATGATGACGATGGTAACCTTGATCTTTACCTCGTCAATAGTGCTGCGCCAAGTGCACTTTTCAGAAATAACGGCGACGGCACTTTTACAGATGTTACTGAATCTGCTAAAGTCAACAATCAGGGAAGTTATGGACACGGTGTCGCCTGCGGAGATTATAACAACGATGGTTACGTGGACATTTATGTAACCAATTTCGGTGCGAACCGGCTGTATCATAACGACGGCGACGGGACATTCACCGATGTCACCACTCAAGCAGGCGTAGGCGATACCCGTTGGAGTAGTAGTGCGACTTTTTTCGATTACGACAGCGATGGCTATCTTGATCTCTACGTCGTTAACTACGTCAACTATAGATTAGATGGATCCGCTCCTATCTGCTTGGAAAACCCTACGTTCGGTGCAACCGAGAAAGTTCGTGGTTATTGTCACCCAAAGCACTTCCAAGGTGCCCCTGATAGACTCTATCGGAACAACGGCGATGGCACTTTTACTGACACTACAGATGTCGCCAATATTCGGGATCCGGGGGGCATGTTTCTTGGCAAAGGATTAGGTGTTGTTGCCGCAGACTTTGATGCCGATGGCAATCCAGACATTTACGTTGCTAACGATGACACGCCAAATTATCTCTTCTACAACAAAGGGGATGGAACGTTTGCCGAAATTGCTATCCTCACAGGTTGTGCCTACAGCGTGGACGGCGTAGCCCAAGCCGGTATGGGTGTTGATGCAGGAGATTATAACGGCGATGGTTTTCTTGATATCTTCGTCACCAATTTCTCTTACGAGACAAACACCCTCTATCGGAATAACGGAGACGGGACGTTTACCGATGTGAGTTATAAGACGCGGCTCGGTGAAGAAAGTTATCTCTTTTTGGGGTTCGGAACCGGATTCTTCGACCCCGATAACAATGGCTCCCTTGATATTTTCGTCGCGAACGGTCATATCTTTCCAACTGTTGAGCGGACCACAGATGTTCTCTCATATAAGCAACCGAATCAACTCTACTGGAATCAAGATGATGAGACGTTTGCCGAGATGCGATTTGAAGGTCGAGATGCTGTCAGTCGTGGGACCCTTTTCGGAGATTATGACAACGATGGCGATACAGACCTTCTTATCACGCAGCTGAACGACAAAGTGACACTCCTCCGAAATGAGAATCACACTTCCAACAACTATCTGCGTCTCAAACTGATCGGCACCCGCAGCAACCGTGATGGCATCGGGGCACGCGTCACATTGACGCTCGGTCCTGAATCCGAAACGCGTGAAGTCCATCGAGGATACAGTTACCTCAGTAGCAACGATCCGAGGTTGACTTTTGGGCTTGGGGAGCGGACTATTGTAGATAAACTCCAGATTCGCTGGCAAAGTGGTGTTGTGCAGACGTTGGAAAACCTCGCGGTGAACCAAGAACTTGTCGTGGCCGAACCCCTGCCAGCTAAATGAAAAATCAAGTGTTAAATTGGCGTGCCACAACCGATTGTTCCTGCCAGATTTGCGCATCGGATGCCAAAATGGCTTAGTGGTTATCAGTTATCAGTTACAAGAAGGTGTTGCTAAACGAGGGAACGCCAAGGCAAAACGCTTCTTAACTGAAAACTGAAAGATTTTTCACAGAAAAACCGAACCGACAACTGACAACTATTAAAATGGCATAGATCTTGCTATAGCTATACTATATAGAGGCCTTATGTCTTTCCCCTCAACAAAGTCCCCCCGATAAGCGGGATTTAGGGGAAGGAATAATTAAAGAATGATTAGAATCTGAGTACAAACTACAGCCAAAACGCGCAGCCTGCAACAATACGCAGAAATACCCAAGCAAAAACACGCAGGCGGATATACGGAAAGTAAGCGCATTTAACCAACTCAACTCACCGAACCGCAAGGAACAATTAAAAAATGAGATTTGACAGATTTACAATTAAAGCACAAGAAACACTCGAAGCAGCACAAGACGTAGCAACAGATACCCAAAGCCCTGAACTTGGGGTTGAACATCTGATGTTGGCTCTCATCGGGCAGACGGATGGAATTGTTACACCGATTTTTCAGAAGTTAGGTGTTGATACTGCTGGCATTACATCTGCGATTGAAGGCACTGTTCAAAAAACACCGAAAGTCCAAGGCGCAGCAGCTGAAATGCGTATGGCTCCTGCTCTACGATCCGTTCTGGATACTGGTTTCAAAGTAGCAACGACCCTCAAAGACGAATACATCAGTACAGAACATCTCCTGATAGCATGTGCAGAGACAAAACAGAGCGAAGTCGGCAAAATACTTCGGGAAGCGGGTGTAACAAAAGACAAGATTCTTAAGGCACTCGTCGATATCCGTGGCACGCATCGAGTAACCGACCAGAACCCGGAGGATAAATATCAGGCACTCACTCGGTTTGGCAGGGAACTCACCGCAGAAGCGACTTCTGGGAAACTCGATCCAGTTATCGGGCGGGATGATGAAATCCGGCGCGTGATGCAAGTCCTCTCCCGCAGACGGAAAAACAATCCGGTTCTGATTGGTGAACCCGGTGTCGGGAAAACGGCGATCGTAGAGGGGTTAGCACAACGTATCGCTGATGGTGATGTTCCAGAAAGCCTCCACGATAAACGGCTCATCGCCCTCGATTTAGGAGCACTCATCGCGGGTAGTAAGTATCGTGGTGAATTTGAAGATCGCCTGAAAGCGGTGCTTACCGATGTGGAACAGGCAGAGGGACAAGTGGTGCTCTTCATCGATGAACTCCATACCATCGTCGGTGCGGGCGCAGCGGAAGGTGCAGTGGACGCTTCAAACATGCTCAAACCCGCACTGGCACGCGGTGAACTCCGGTGTATAGGCGCGACCACACTTGATGAGTACCGCAAACACATTGAGAAGGATGCCGCCTTGGAACGCCGATTCCAGCCGGTGCAAGTAGAAGAACCATCGGTTGAAGACACGATTGCCATTCTTCGGGGCTTGAAGGAACGCTATGAGACGCATCACGGCGTGCAAATTCAAGACAGTGCCATTGTCGCCGCAGCTACCCTCTCGAAGCGGTATATCTCTGAACGGTTCCTACCGGATAAAGCCGTGGACTTGGTAGATGAAGCCGCCTCGCGGCTGCGCATTGAGATCGACAGTGTGCCGGAGGAGATTGACGAGGTGGAACGTCGGATCATCCAACTCCAAATAGAGCAACAAGCATTAGAGAAAGAGGAGGACGGTGCATCACAACAGCGTCTTGAAAAACTGATAGCTGAACTTGCCGAACTCAAAGAGAGAGCGAACGCGCTCAAAGCCGCGTGGCAGAACGAAAAAGCGAATTTGACGCAGATCGGCGAATTGATGGAACAGATCGAAACACTCCGTATTGCGTCGGAACAAGCCAAACGCGCCGGCAACCTCGGCAGCGCATCAGAGATTGAGTACGGCAAGATACCGGAATTGGAATCACGGCTCAAAACGGTCCGAGAATTGCTGGAAGCGGATACCCAAGGAACACAGATGTTAAAGGAGCGCGTGAGTGCGGAAGACATCGCTGAAATTGTAGCGAAGTGGACCGGTATACCTGTTTCTCGACTCATGGAAGGTGAAACTCAGAAACTCCTCAACATGGAGGACCGTTTACGCGAACAGGTGATTGGACAAGATGAGGCGGTCAGTGCTGTCTCCAACGCGATTCGCCGCGCGCGCGTCGGTCTCGGTGATCCCGATCGACCGCTCGGTTCTTTCCTTTTCATGGGACCGACGGGCGTCGGTAAAACGCATCTCGCCAAATCGCTCGCCGAATTCCTGTTTGACGATGCGAACGCCATGACACGCATTGATATGAGCGAGTACATGGAGAAACACACCGTCTCACGATTGATCGGCGCGCCCCCGGGATACGTCGGTTACGATGAAGGCGGACAACTCACCGAAGCCGTCCGACGACATCCTTACTGTGTTATCCTGCTTGATGAAGTTGAGAAGGCGCATCCGGAGGTATTCAACGTTTTACTCCAGATGCTCGATGACGGCAGAATGACGGACGGCCAGGGACGCACCGTCGATTTCAAAAACGCAGTTGTCATCATGACCTCCAATATCGGGAGCCAGTGGATTAGCGACGCACTTTTGGACACAAAAGAGATTCGTCGGAAAGTGATGGAAGCCGTCCAGGCGCATTTCCCGCCTGAATTCCTGAACCGTATTGACGACCTGATTATTTTTGACCGACTCGGTGTCGAGGAATTGAAACGGATCGTCACGTTGGAACTTACGCAACTCAGTCACCGCTTCGCTGAAAGGGAGATGACCCTGACGCTCTCTGAATCTGCGAAAGGGGAATTAGTCGAACGCGGATTTGATGCGGTGTACGGTGCGCGACCGCTCCGGCGCACAATCCAGCGGGATATCCTCAATCCGTTGGCGATTCAGATGCTGGAGAGCACCTTCGACGATGGTGATGCAATCGCTGTTGATTTTGAAGACGAGAAGTTCATCTTTCGGAAGGCGTAATCTAACCGCTATCGGGTGAGGTCTCTGTGCCTCACCCGCTTTATATAAATCTATCCGCTCTAAAATCAGCGAAATCGACTTGACATGCGGCAAGTTTTGATGGTATCCTTTAGCATAAAAGCGAAAAGAAAAATATAAGAGAATAAATTGCTGAAGGAGGGGAAAATGAAACGTTTTGGCACCCAAGGTCCTGTGCATCCATCGGAAAACTACTTCGTTCGACGCGCAGAAAAAATTAACGATTTCATCAACCGTATCAAAGAGGGGCGATATATTGTCATTTTCGCGCCGCGTCAAACAGGTAAAACTACCTTTTTCCAGCAGGCCTTCGATAAGTTCATAACAGAAGTCCGAACCTACTTTCCAATCCCGCTGAATTTTGATGTGTATAAAAATCTCTCATCTTCCGCTTTCTACGGGCATCTCTACCAGCAGATGCGCCAAGGCATTGAGCAGGTCTATCAAAAGCGCGGGGCTACACCTTCCAAAAATTTAGCACAATTCTTGGCAAATACAACACTCACCGATCATCTCTCACTGCTGGAATTCTTTAGGGAATTTGCAAGTTTTCTGAACGCTGAATATGGAGAACAGAAGGTTGTTATTGTCATCGACGAGTTTGATGGTATTCCCCAAGCAGTTCTGAGCGATTTTCTTCACACCCTCCGTCATATCTACATTGCTGGTAAACCCCGGTGCCCCCACAGTGTTAGTATCATTGGTGTCAAGAGTATTACCCAACTCAACTATGATCGCTCCATCTCCCCATTCAACATCCAAGATGAGTTTGACTTGCCAAATTTTACACTTGAAGAGGTGCAAGAGCTTCTTGGACAATATACAACGGAAACACACCAAGCCTTCGCGCCTGAAGTTATTATATCTCTTCACAAGCAGACTGCAGGCCAACCCGTACTCGTCAACCGATTGGCACAGATTCTCACAGAGGAACTTGACATCCCGAAAACTGAGACGATTACCATGTCACACTTTACTACAGCACATACACAACTGTTGCGAGGCAGAAACACTAACATAGAGCATTTGACAACCAATATTCGCAGAGATCCGCGTTTTGAAAAAATCCTGATGAGAATTACAGCATACGAAGATGGACTTGATTTCAACCTACGCGACGAACTCATTAATGAACTTGCCACTTATGGTGTCATTTCTGAAGGGTCTGACCGTATGTGCGAAATCGCCAATCCAATTTATCTATACTCCATCCTACGAGCATTCAAACCGACAGTAAACGGATTGGAAGAGGAATATTTCCCCGCAGATAACATCACAGGCTTCCAGACTTACCTCACAGATACCGGACAGATTGACATGCAGTCGTTACTTGATAATTTCTGCGACTTCATCGCGCGTGCAGGTTTTCGGATTCTGCAAGTGCCCCAAACCCCACAAGAGTCTGTCGGACGACATCTCCTCCTCACCTATATTGATCAGTTTGTCCAAACAGTAGGGGGTAGCATGTTCCTTGAAGTGCAAACGGGGCGCGGTAGAATAGATATCTGCATCATCCACAATCAACGAAAATATATCGTTGAGACCAAGATTTGGAGAGGCGAGCATCGTTATCAGGCAGGTAAGCAGCAACTCGCTGCGTATCTCAAGTTGGAGAAGGCACTCGAAGGCTACTACGTCGTTTTCGACCACCGTGATGTCCCAAAGCCGCGGATAGAGACAGAGACAGTGGAAGGATTAACGATACGCAGTTATGTCATTCCTGTTGCACAACAGAGCCCCTCATCACCTCAAGATGAAACAGAGAGGAGCCGATAATGCTTAAACACATTATAGATCCCGAAGTTGAAGAATACGAGGATGTTTACGGTGATCATGAATACTTCGCAGCCCAAGAGATGCAGCAACGGGAGGGAATGCTCTTGAAACAGGGCAGTGAATTCAAAGTCTCTGTCTGGCTAACACCTGAAGACACTGAGGTTTTGATAAGACTTGCTGAGGAACTTGGCATCCCAGCCGGTGAACTGATTGAGAAATGGATTCTTGAACGCATTGATGAAGGATGAGACAGGGACACCTAACCTTTTACATATCGACCTGGGTCAGAGGCATTCAATTGTCGGCTTTCTATCCATTTTTGTAAGAAATCGCGACCGGGAGATCGCTCCTACAGCAAGAAGTCGGGAATCGGAGTGTTTTTGCAAACGCTAAAATCCAATGCGAAGAAAGTGTTTCCCCCCTCCTACAGAAGAATTGAATGCCTCTGGAAACTCATCAAACTTCCCTTGACATTTCAAGCCATGCAAGGTATAATTGAGAAAACATATTAGCAGAAAGCCGGAACGCAATTATACCCATGAATCGAATTGATAAAAAATTTCAAGAACTCCGAGATCAAGGTGCCAAGGCATTTATGCCGTATCTCTGTGCCGGAGACCCAAGCCCCGAACTTACCTCCAAACTCCTCCTGACACTTGAGGAAGCAGGCGCAGACCTCATCGAACTCGGCGTTCCCTTTTCCGATCCAATTGCAGACGGACCCACCGTCCAACGCGCAAGTGAACGCGCGCTCACCCATCGCATTTCACTCCAACAGATCCTTGAGATGGTCGCGGCTCTCCGCCCACAGACGGAGATCCCCATCGCGCTTATGAGCTACTATAATCCTATTTTTCGGATGGGAGAGGACGCATTTTGTAAGGCGGCACAAGGCGCAGGCGTTGACGGTGTTATCGTCCCCGACCTGCCCCCGGAACAAGCACAATCGCTCCTTGAAGTCGCACCGAACTATAGCCTCTCCACGATCTTTCTTGCTGCACCGACAAGTCCGCCGGAACGGATGCAATTGATCGCCTCGGTCAGCACTGGATTTATCTATTGTGTATCAGTCACAGGTGTAACGGGGGCACGGACGATGTTGTCGGACGAAATCGCGCCCATGATTGCTGAACTGCAAAAACACACGGACAAGCCAGTTAGCGTCGGTTTCGGTATATCAACACCGGATCAGGCAACACAAGTTGCACAGATTGCTGATGGCGTGATTGTTGGAAGTGCTATTGTCAATGTTATTGAAGACAATATGGACAACGAAGCCAAATTGCTCGCTGCAGTGAAGCAATTCGCATCAGATTTGGCAAATGGGGTAAAGGCGTAAGGATCTTCTGAATTTAAGGAATGGAGGGTTCTCACACATGGCTTACAGCAATTTCACTTTAGAAGCAGTCCAAAAAGCATTTCAACTGGAAGCGATTCAGGCTGTAGGTATCTTTTCCGAAACAGAGCCGATCGAACCGAGCGTGGAGCTTACGAACGCGTTGGCTAAAAAGGTCCCATTAGCCGTCGCTATAGGCACGGAGAAGGCAAAGTCGGAGATGATTGTTGCAGACCTTCTTGTCGAACTCCGAGAGCATTTTGAGCATCGCATTAGTCTCTTTTCGGGTATTGATTTCAATGTTGATACCGAAAACGATTTGACAGGGGTGTGTGATTTTTTGGTGAGTCTGTCCCCAAACCAGTATTATTTGGAGGCACCTGTCATCATTCTCGTTGAAGCGAAGAAGGATGATCTCATAACAGGTCTCGGCCAATGTGTAGCGGAGATGATCGCTGCGCAACGCTTTAATGCCGAAAAAGGGAACGATATTCCGTGTATTTATGGTGCCACTACGACGGGAGTTAATTGGCTCTTTCTCAAATTGGAGGGCAAGCAACTCCATATTGACATGTCTACTTACATGCTCGAACGATGTGATAAAATTCTCGGCATCCTCGCAAGTATGGTGTCGCAAAAAGTATGAGATAACGATTTCGGATATGCTCTTTTTCTAAAAGCACACGGCGGATTTCCTGCAAGATTTCTTCAGATGTGTAAAGATGTACTTTTTCCTGACATTGATATATGAGTCCAGCAGCCAAACCTGTAGTGAGAAAGGCGCTTACTGCCATGACACTATCAAGAACAACGCGAGGCTTTCTTCTCATATTCTTCCTGACGAAGTTCGGCAACTGCGTGTTGGATATCTGCGGAGACCTCCGCTTCGCTCACACCTTTGTTTTTCTCATGAACATTATTCATGACGCGTTGAAGTTCATTCCAAGCCGATACCTTCGCTCGTTTTGGAGGTAGTTTGCCGGTTTTCTTTTTAGAAAAGTTTGGCGTAATCACGATTCGACCATCCTCAAGTTTTGCTTCCGCAATATCGCCTTTCTTGAGCCCCAAAGTATCCCGGATGTATTTCGGGATGGTTACTCGACCATCCTGAAGAATCTTAATTTCTGGCATTTCCTCTCTCCTTTATAATCTTTCCGATATTATATCAGATTTTGATGAAGAGTGCAACGCAATGGTTTTTAGCCCAAGAGTGCTACAATAATCACTTACATCCCGCGCTTGATGTCAAACTCCGCCTCAAATGCTTCCCAAATGTCTTCCGAGATGTCAGCCGTCGCCGCTTCATATCCGTCTTCTACCTGCGCTTTATCCGCAGGACCGAACATCACAACACCCTCTATGGGTGCAGCGAGACAAAACTGCATCGCCAAATGACGGATGTTGACCCCGCGTTCCTGACACCATCTCCACATTGCATACGCCTTGGGTTCAGCGTCAGGATTACGGCGGCGTTCGTCTTCGACTTTCGGTTCCACTCCAGTCAGACTTCCCATACCTAATGGACTCGCGAGGATGATGCCGACATCGTGTTCGCGTGCAAGCGGTAAGGTTGTCTCAGACACAGATTGAGATAAGAGCGTATAGTCTAAGAAGGTAAGGATAATGTCAACATGCCCCGTCTCGATAAGCTCTTTGTGGAATTCATGGGAGCGGACACCGGCACCGATATGTCGAATATGACCTTCCGATTTCATTTCTAAGAGCGTATCCAGGGCACATCCGGGTGACAACACACTCTCCATATCAATCGGATCGTGGATGAGGACAGAATCAAGGACATCCGTGCGTAGACTTTTGAGGCTGTTTGTGACACTCCAGCGTGTCCCATCTGCGGAGAAGTCTTTCCGTCGTTCCGGGTGTGTGCCTACCTTCGCCTGCAAATAGACCTTTTCCCGCAACCCATCGGAGAGTGCCTCGCCCCAGAGATGTTCCGCGTGCCCCGGATACGTGTCGATATAGTTGATACCGAGTTCGATGCCGTGACGGATTGCACCGATAACTTCAGCGTCTGGTTTTTGCCACATCCACGCCGCGCCGAGAGCCAGCGCGTTCGGACGCATCTCAGTCCGACCCATTCGTCGGGTTTCTAATTTTGTGGTAGTTTCCATTTTTCAATTCTTCCTTGCGGATAAATGAAGCAGCTTTAGATTTTGACGGTTTCAGCGTTCGAGCCGCCTGCGCCGTTGTTGCAGGCTTACTGCTTTGTTTTATTAAGTTTCAGTAGGACAAACTTCCTCAATTATGCTGCGGGTTATGGAGAACCCGATGGAGCGTGCCTACTATCTTGCGAGTGCTCGTTTTAACTTATGCGTGGATTCGGCGAGTGACGCTTGCAGATATGGATACGGGAAACCACCCCACCGATCCGGCGGCGGTTCGTGGGCTTGCGCAATTTTCAGGTTCACAAAAATAGGTCCTGTTTCATTCCAGATCGTCGGGAGAGCTTGCTCAAGTGCGTTTGAATCGTCAAATTCATAAACCTGCTTAAAACCGACCCCTGTCGCAATCGCGGTCCAGTTGAAACCTGACTTGCCAACAGGCACTGGTTGATTGCCTGTTACTTCATAGGTGCCGTTATCACAAACGAAAAGTAGATAGTTAGGAGGTGGCGTATTCAGAGCGGTAATCGTCGCCAATGTCCCTAAGCACATCAACATGCTCCCATCACCGTTGAGCACAATCACCTTTTTATCGGGTTTAGCAAGTGCAATGCCGAGTGCGAAATCGGCGGCGTGTCCCATCGCACTTCCGACGGAGGCATAGTCCAACGGATGCGTTGATATTTTGCCCCATGGCACCGTGGTTCCCATCGTCGTGACGACGATTTCGTCTGTCCGCTGGTTTGCGATGCGTTGTAGACATTCTTCCTTGATGAGCATAATTTCTCCCGTTTATTTGAGACTACTTTTCTTCCTCTTTCGGTAAGAATTTGATATGTGGCGGGGTCCTCAATGCAGTCGTTGTGATTTGAACATGTTCCGCGAATTCCGTCTCGGTCTCAATGCCATCAATACCACCACCCCAGATAGCAAAGGTCCGATAATTGAGCCTACCTTCCGCATCAGGGGTTAAGATAACTGGCAAAAGAGAGCTGTCCGATGCCTCGTGCTCAGCATTGTCCCGCAGGTCTCCTATAGCGGCTTGCTCCTTTGTACCGTGTACTTCGCGATGCGTGAAGGCAATGAGGGCAAAGCCGAGTGTGTCTATGTCGCTTGGATCTGTCCCCCAACTCCATATCCATCCCTGTTCTCTGTCCTCTTCATAAACACCGTTGAGGTGTGGGATACCTGTAGCAATAGCATAATCCGTTGCGAGATTACCATCAATATGGACATGATGTTCGATCCACGAATTATCTCCATAGATGAAAGTGGTTAATGTCAACTGGTGGGTCTTATCTTGAACTTTCCACGCTGGGACAATGCGCTGGACAATAGAGCGAATGGAACCATCAGCGAGAATACGGACGTAATCCCCTTCCGTGGGTAGTGGGATCATCTCCTCTTTTTCTTTATGCCACAGTGCAATTCCGCCACAACCTATTAGACCCTCAGAACGATTTAGCGCAACCATTCCGGGTGTCTCAGGTTCGAGCAGCGCGTTCAACGATAAGCCAATCGATTGCACTATATCCAACTGCCCTTCTGTTGTAGCTTCCTGCTCAAGATCGGTTTCAATATTAAACGATTTTCGGATAAAGTAGATTTCTTGATTCTCAAGATCACGGACAATCCACTGTTGCTCTGGTTTCTCTATTTCTATTTGGACCTGTTGGGAGAGGGTAATGCCGTTGTTCTCAAAATGGTGTCTGAGTTCTGGTGAGAGTGGCCTTCCGTAATCTAATTCGGGTTGAAACATCGCATCCACGCTGAACAATTCTGCTCGTTTCTTACCATAAGTGATGAAGGCACCGTTCGGCTTTAATAAATACGCAATCAGATTCGATTCCATTGCTGCCACGACGTTGAGTTCAGGAAAAATAGCGGCGCGCGTCTGTTTATTAATATCCAGTGTTAACGTCGCTTTGACATTCGGATCGTAAAGAATGGAAATCTCTTTTGTCTGTTCGGGCTCTAAATCTAACAGAAAACAGAGTTGATCGAGTTCACCGTCATAGTCCAAGTCATCTGCTTGCGCTGGAACCATCACTTCTCGTGGAGCTTTTCCGGTAACCACAGAATAGGCTTTAAAAGTGAAATCGGGATTCACTTTTCGGAGTTGTGCCCCGGTCAACACAATCGGAATCTTTTTTCGAGGGAGAGGTAATGTATTTTGGATGGAGAGGCGGATCTTGCTAATCTTCTGATCACCGCCGGGCATCGTACAAGCACTGAATATCAACAGTGTACCTAACATAAGCGACAGGTAAAAGAGGGACTGTCGGTGGTCAGTTCCTATCGGCGGTCGGAAGAGAAGATTGGAAGATTGGAAGATTGGAAGATTCGGAACACGCGCCGTTCTATCTTTCCTGTCCTTCATCAACGTTTTCTTC
Source organism: Candidatus Poribacteria bacterium (assembly GCA_021295715.1). Classification (NCBI taxonomy): domain Bacteria; phylum Candidatus Poribacteria; species Candidatus Poribacteria bacterium. The sequence continues at coordinate 15,770 of JAGWBV010000049.1, forward strand.
TTGCTGGATGACCAACCTGTTGTATGCGCCTGAGTGTTGTTTTGTTGATGTATAATCAATTGTCTTTCCTTTTTTTATCGTTGTCAGTTATCGGTTATCAGTTATCAGTTAAAGAGGGCACTGGGAACAATCTTCCCAAACTTGGAATAGTCCAACAGCAACGAAGATTGTCCCAAAATATCTCTTAACCGACAACTGATGACTGACAACCATTGAAATTACAGGTCGGGTAGCACTTCAAGCAGGCGTTCAACTTCAGCTGGAGTGTTGTAAAAATGAGGAGAGACCCTGACTCCGCTTCCACGTTCCGCTGTAATTATCTTCTCAGCGTGGAGTTTCTCATAAATTTCAGAAGGTGTGTGTTGTTCACTTTCAAAAATAACAATCCCCGCTCGATCTGAATCTGCTTTCGGTGTGATAACACGATAGCCTTTGGCTTCCAATCCTCCTGTTAAACGTTTCGTGAGTTCCAGAATGCGCGCTTCAATTGTAGGGATACCGATATCAAGGAGTAAGTCAACCGCTGCTTTGAGTCCATAAAGTCCGACGCTGTTGTAAGAGCCTTCCTCAAAACGGGTTGTGTCCGGTTTCTGGGTTAAATCGTAATTGAGAAAATCGCGTGGGTTTACGACACTCGACCAACCAACATTGGTATTGATGAGTTGATCACGTTTTTCGTCTGCACAATAGAAGATTGCCGCGCCCTCGGGTGCCAATAGCCATTTATGTCCATCGGCTGCGAGAATATCAACATTACAAGCTTTCACATCCACCTCAATGGCACCGAGGCTCTGGATAGCGTCAACGATGAACCAAATACTATGTTCTCGGCACAGATCTCCGAGTGCCTGAATATCGTTTCGGAAGCCGGAGGCGAACTCTACATGACTGATTGTCAAGGCACGTGTACGTGCGTCGATAGCGGAAGCAATATCATCGATATGAATGCATCCATCTCGCTCGGGCACCATGCGCGTTTGAACACCGTAGCGTTCTTTTAAGCTCCACCACGGATAGATATTGGCGGGGAACTCAACCGCTGTTGTGACGACATTATCGCCTTCTCGCCAATCAATACCGTTCGCCGCGATAAGAATACCTTGTGTCGTATTCTTCATGAACGCGATTTCTGTGGTATCGGCATTGATGAGTTGTGCCGCCGCTGCGCGACAAACCTCAGCCGTTTCCGCCCATTGCTCAGCGTTTACGGCACCGTTCACAGTCGCATCCTCTATAAAACCTGTCATCGCGTCCTGCACCCGACGCGATAACGGGGCAACCCCGGCATGGTTCATATAGATATAAGATTCAGTTACCGGAAATTCAATTTTAATTATTCCTTGCGGAGAAACAACGCCCGTTTCGACTTTTAGGTGCGTTGCTTATATCCGCCCTCCATTTCATTACGGGCTACCCATTTTGAAGTATCTTAAGAAAACCCTTTATCTATTTTCTCACCAAAGATGTAGCCTGCAACATCGGGGCATGGTTTTTGCTTGGGTGTTTCTGCAGGTCTACGGAAAGGCACGTCACAGATGAAAACCCGCCTCACCGAACCGCAAGGCAAAATTAAAGAATCGTGTAGTCTTTTACTCGTTTTGCGTTGGCATAAGTGATGAGTTCACCAAACAAACCAGAGCAGAATACGAGGATGCCACCCGCGATAAAGATAGCACTCGGATCCGATGCGCCAACGTCCAAAATTTTCAGCAACAGAGAGTTGACAGGCGTAAGGAGGAAGATAGCACCGAGTCCGAACAACGCAACGCCGATGGGTCCTAAAAACCGAATAGGTCTCCGTTTACACTGAATGAGAAAAAAACGCGCGAGTGTCCCTAATGTGTCTGAATCTTTTTGGGCGTGCTGAATTTTGTTCTCAGCTATCCAGCCAAGTATCAGTAAAGCTATCGCTAAGCCGAAGCAACTCAGTGCCGTAATGTTAGCATTCCCGAATAAAACACGTCCTAACACGAAGAAAGGAAGGCTTAGGAACGCAGCAACGCGAAATGCTCTCTGCTTCGGACGGAAAAACACATCTGACAATCGCTGCAGCAGTGATGGTTTTTGTGGATCCGGACGCGGTGTAAAAATAGAGATGATAAACTTGAAGGCGATAATGTCGAGCATCACACGCCAGACTCTACCAAGCCCGTACTTGCTTTCTCCGAAACGTCTCGGGTGATGTGTGACGACAATTTCTGCGATACGCGCACCTGCGACTGTAGACATCGCAGGGATAAATCGGTGCATCTCTCCATAGAGCGGGACCTGTTTGATAACGGATGCTCGGTATGCTTTGAGCGAGCATCCATTGTCATGTATAGGGACGCCCGTTACCTTGCCAATTATCCAGTTCGCGACGATAGACGGGACGCGCCGCGTTAAAAATTCATCCTGCCGTTCTTTGCGCCATCCACACACCAAATCGTAACCTTCGTCCAATTTCTTGAGCAGTTTCGGAATGTCGGCTGGATCGTTTTGTAAATCACCGTCCATACTGACGATCCGCTGCCCTTGTGCGAATTCAAAGCCTGCTGCCATTGCTGCTGTTTGTCCGGCATTCTTTTCAAATCGAATGACTGCGAGCTGCGGTTTCTGTTTGCTTAGTTCCGAAAGCACGGCGAAAGTTTTATCGCTGCTGCCGTCATCCACGAACAACACTTCATAAGAATCACCGATTGTATCACATACAGATTGGATTTTTTCAAACAATAGGCGAACGTTTTCTTCTTCGTTGTAAACGGGGACCACGATGGATAGGATCAGTTTTTCGTCCATTTTTAGTAGTTTCCAGTTCACTTCCTACCCTTGCCAGTCTGGGGAATTTAGCAAGATCTGATGCGCTTCAGTGAGCGAGTCAAACGTTCCTGCGTCAATCCATTTTCCTTGGACAAGACTGTATTCAAGTTCCCCACGCTGAATATATGCGTTGTTGACAGCGGTTATTTCGTATTCCCCGCGTGCTGAAGGTTCAACTGTACGGATGATGTCGAACACGGATGCGTCATAGAAATAGACACCTACGACTGCGTAATCGCTTTTCGGACGTTTCGGTTTCTCTTCTATCGCAACGATATGCCTCCCATCCAACGTTGCCACGCCGTAACGTTCAGGATCGGATACCTGTTTGAGGAGGACGCGAGCCCCTTGTTGTTGCGCGTGGAAGTCGTTAACGGCTTGCTGGATTGAGGTTTCAAAGATATTGTCACCTAACAGAACAGCGACGTTGCCACCGCTGGCGAACCCTTCTGCCAATGCGAGGGCATGCGCAATGCCTTTGGCTTCCTCTTGCACCCGATAGGTGAGTTCACACCCAAAATCATTCCCACCGCCCAAAACCTTCACGAAGTCTCCGACGTATTGCGGATTCGTCACGATAAGGATATCGGTGATGCCTGCAGTTGTGAGCTGTTTGACACTATGAAACACCATCGGTTCGTTGCCTACAGGCAGAAGGTGTTTACTGGTAACTTTGGTGAGTGGATGCAAACGGGTGCCGAGTCCACCTGCGAGGATTACGCCTTTTAATGTTTCCTTGCGGTTAAACATCATAGGTTTGCGCTCCTGATTTCGCGGTGAGGGCTAAGGATTTGGACGTTTTTAATTCTTTGGACCCCGTCCGGGGAAGGTGAGTTCAGCAACACCCGACTTATCCAAGTCCCCCAATCCGTGTTCAATCATCCGATCATACTGTGCCTTCGTCGCCTGTGCAAGTGGGAGAGAAATACCAGTATCGTCTGCCAAGTCAAGGGCAATCCCTGAATCTTTGGAGGCATGGGCAGCTGAGAAATAACACTCATGATCGCGTGCTTCCATGTCTTCTCCGTCGGTTTCCAAGACGCGTGAGTTTGCGCCTGTCTGTGCGAAGACCTCCTGCAACATTGCCAAATCTAATCCAAGTGCGGCACCCAAGCCGAGCCCTTCAGCAAGACCGGCTGTATTGATATTCATTACCATATTGACGAGTGCTTTTACTTGTGCTGCTTGACCGGCTTCACCGATGTAGCGGAGCGAGATGCTCATTGAATCCAGAATAGCGCGTGCCCTGTCGAATGTTTCCTTTTTCCCGCCACACATGAGGTAGAGTGTGCCTTCTCGTGCTTGTGTGATACTACTTGCCATACACCCTTCAAGAGTCTCAGCACCATGCTTCGCCGCGAGGTGCTCAACATCCACGTGGACTTGGGGGCTAATTGTAGCACAGTTAATAAAGACTTTGCCGGATGCGCCCTGAAGGAGGTTGTCCTCTGCATCGTCCGAGAAAATTGTCCGCATCGCCGCGTCGTCAGTAACCACAGTGATGATATAGTCTGCGAGCGCCGTAACGTTCGCGAGTTCTCCTGCCGCTGTTGCCCCGATTTCTGCCGCGAGTTCTTGTGCGCGTTCGTTTGCAACGTCGTACACAGCAGTAACATCAAAGCCTTCGTCATTGAGATGTCGGGCGATGTTCGCCCCCATTCTGCCTACACCCACAACACCAATTTTGTAATCAGCCCTATTTTGTGACTGTGCCATGTTTGCCTCCTTGCTATTGTTAATTTTCACACTGCAAGCCTATTTGAGTAAGTTATTCAGCGATTGGAATACCAATCGTTTTATGCAAGCCCAATTTTTACATATCTACAGATGTTTGTCAAGTTTTTCCTGTTAGTGTTTGTCTGTTTCTATAGATGTGAGCTTCGGATTTCGCACAAATCTTGGAAAGAATCAAAACAATTGGAATTTAAAAAATGAAAAAAAGAATTGACATTTTTTTTAAATTTCGTATAATGTTCAGAACAACGAACGGGAGCCGGTTAAATCTGTTGTTCTGTCTGAAAATATACCGGCACATTTCTATTTTCCTAAGGAGGACTCACAATGAACCGTTTCACACACGGCTTCGGTCTCCGAATAGATCGGGCCTATCTTCTCATCTTTGCCCTCGTTTTTCTTGCAATGACGATTAGCGGGTGTACCGGCATGAGCAGCATTATTCCTCTTGGTGCCAAGCTTCAGAACGCCGACAGTGCGTTTGACGAGGCGGAAACCATAGAGGTGCGCGACGATGATCCAGCAAAGATGGAGGAAAATCGCAAAAGACAACAGGAACTTTACGATAGAGCGATAGCCCTCTATTCAGAGGTCATTGAACGCGATACGAAAGGGAAGTGGGCACAGCGCGCACACTTCCAGATCGCTAAAGTCTATAAACGCCGCTACGATTGGGATAAAGCGGTTGAGCATTATCAAGCTATTGTTGCGTTAGACCCCACTGGATATTACGCAAACGAAGCGAAAAGTGGCACGGCGAATATTCGAAAGAACCGCGAGGTCATTAAGGCGAAGCGGGCTGAATACCAAAACTATAAAGCTATTTACGACGATTCGCCAACAGATGAGACCTTTAACATCGCGGCAGAGGCACTCTACGAGGTAGCGCGTGCTTATGAAAGCTTGGAAAATTATACCGAATCTATCCGCAATTACGAGCGAATGGTCGAAGAATTTCCTGAGCACCCCAAAGCACCGCAGGCGCAATTCCAGATTGGCAACGTCTACTTTTATACCCTCTTCGATTATGGAGGCGGCTGGCCCGCCTTTGTCGGTGTCGCTGAAAAGTTTCCAGATTCTTACGAGGCTTCGCAGGCTGGAACGCTCCTGAAACAGACGAATGAAATCCTGATAGAGATTAGTTTCCTAATGGATGAAATTAATAAGTTCCGCAATAAGAAAGCGGTCGAATATCAAAAGACCGGACGGAAAATTACGCCTGCTGACATGTGGGTGATGGGATATAGTGATCAGGTCGTTCAAAATTTCCAACAGATTGGGGGCAATTGGGAGAAACTTCGCAACTTCCCCCGTGCCATCAATGCTTACAAGACGTTGGCGCGAGATCTATCTCATAAGAAATTTGCCTCCGCAGACGCACTGTATCGTACCGGTACCCTTTATCAACAAAATGCTGAGTACGAGCGTGCAATTGAGGCATACGACAATCTGTTTGAAAACGCTCCGGAGTCCGTATGGCGAAACGAAGCCGTCTACCAACAGGCGGTTTGCTATCGTTCCATTCGTGAATTCGGGGCTGCTTATGAAGGGTTCAAAGCCTATATGAGCATTACAAAGGGAGATACACCCTACCTTCGCGAAGCAGAACAGATAGTCCGGCAGTATGAACTTGATCAGGACGAAGACGGGTACAAGTTCTACGAGGAACAGGAAGCGGGAACGTCTGACCAAGATGCCAGTTCTCATCCCGGCATGGGCAGCTAATCCGAAATTTCCAGGGAAACCCCCCTCCTATACTCGGTTTCCCTCTGCTGCTTTCATAGAAGAGTGATCGGTCGTGTGCTGTAGGGCG
>JAGWBV010000050.1 GCA_021295715.1 Candidatus Poribacteria bacterium
CAACCAACAACTTACGGAGGTTCCCGACTCCCCATCTATAAGATATTCCGAATACACCTACAAGGAGAACTACCAACCCGACAAACGCAATAACACTTTCCGTATACCACGCTATTACCGGCGCGAGGACAAGTGTCACATCAATAATGAGCGTCACCGTGAACGTTAAAACCCGCAAGATCGGCTTCGGCTGATGTGTCAATTCCGCCATCCATGACAAAGTTCCAATCGCTGTATTCAAGGCACATGCTGTCGGGAGCGTTAAGATCGGCGTTAGTATCACCGGCATCCAAGCCCCCCTTGGAATTCGCAACAGGGAAACAGCAAATAGAGACCAGAATTCAGCATAAATCAACGCGCAGAGAAGCGCAGTCAGGAATTTACTCGTGAATACTAACTTCGGCGTAACAGGGGATGCTTTCAGCATCCACCATGTCTTTGCTTCATCTCGAAGACCGTTACAACTGATACCATAGGTAATAAGCATACTATAAAGAACTATCTGCACAGTGAGAACCAGCCCAGCATTCGTATCCGCACTACCCTCTTGCGCGAGTAAGATAGCGATGTGAATTACCAGAAACAGTGTAAGCATCACAATAGCAATTAGCCGTCCACTGTGCCTCACGAAAATTAGAAAGTCCTTTAGCATCATAGATCGCATCTTACCACGTCCGAACGTCTGCCGTATGCGTTCCAAACGCGATCCGTTAGATGAGCGCAAGCCTATAGAGCCTTGTGGGACAATAGTGCTCCGCACGGGTTTCCGCTTGGAAACCTTCAACTGCCGAATATTCTCCCAACCGCGCTGATAAATCAGTTGTGCGACAAGCGTTGCCACTCCGGCAGCGGCGAAACTTCCGCCGAAACCTCCCAATGCCCATCTCAACCGAACACCTATTGTGGATTCCGTCACCCAACTCAACAGAAGTTTCCCAATCCACTCGTGCGGATACCACGAAGCCGTCGCATCCGTCGTTCTCTCGGAAGCCCAATTGAGCAATAGTTGCTTTATATGGATCGGTTCAAACTCGAAAAACAGTGTCAACGATAACAGAAAACCTACCGTTACGCCGATTGCAGTACCGAGCACCTTGAGTGTCGCGAGGAGCCACCCAGACGAAAAGAAACGTGCGATCAACATCACGCTGATGGTGACATAACCGGCGATCATTATTAGAAGACACAAGCACACTGGAAATAGCACGGCATAGAAATGCCAGGGTAATTCAAATATCAGACCGAAGGCTACCCATGGAGGTCCCAGAAAACAGAGGATACTCAGAAAGCGCGTGATAGTGAGATGAATGAGCTTATATCCGAAAATCGCGACCGGTTGAACCGGTGCCGCGTGTAACAATGTGGTGTCCGGTGCTTCGTACAGATTTTTCAGCGAACTCTCCATCAATTCCTTGGCAACGACGATAATCCCAAAGACCATGAACCCATTAATTACACCCAGTAGAAGCGTTGGTTCTGCCTCAGTAAGCCGTAAATGCGTGAAAAGGGAGTTACCTAACACCGATAGGGCAACGATAAAGACGAGATAGCCTACGCCCTTTAAAGCGGCTTTCCGCCACGCTTCCCGATCGCCCCTAAAACCATTCAACCACCCTTGCAAATCCGCTCTTAGCAGAATTATCACATTTTTTAACATTTTTTAACTATTGGCTTCTGCCGTAAGATCGAGGAAAATATCCTCAAGCGTCTCTGTCCCGTCCTGACTGCCATTGACAGGTCGTCCGTGGCACCCCTGCTGTTTCTGCTGCAATTCCGCAAGGGTCCCGACAGCCATCAGTTGCCCCTTACTGATAATACCAACTCTATCGCAAATACGTTCGGCAATTTCCAGAATGTGTGTCGTCATAAACACAGTAGATCCCTGCTCACAACGTTCTCGCAAGATTTCCCTGACAGTGCGGGCACTCCTCGGATCCAAGCCACTAGTCGGTTCATCAAGGAAAAGAATTTGCGGATGATGCACAAGGACCGAGATGAGCAGGATTTTCTTTTGCATGCCGTAAGAATATCCCTTGATTTGATCGTCAGCAGCATCGGTAAGTTCGAGTTGCTCAAGTAGCACACCCATCTCATTTTCGGCTTGCCCCGGCGGCACTTCATATAAGTCCGATATCATCCGGACAAACTGTTTACCACTCAATGCTTCATACAGTTGAGGCGTATCGGGCATCAGTCCAAGAATCGCTTTCGCCTGTAAACTCTGCTTCTGAATGTCATAACCGCCAAGGGTTGCAGTGCCAGAGGTCGGACGGAGCAAACCGGTGAGAATATTGATGGTCGTCGTTTTTCCCGCTCCATTAGGTCCAAGGAACCCGAATATTTCACCGGCCTCTACCGAAAGTGTCAATGCATCCACAGCACACAATTTACCGAAATATTTCGTCAAACTTAAGGTTTTAATCATTTGTTTATAGTTTAGGGTTGCGTAGCAACCCGCACCGGCAACTGTCCCTCTGACGACCACTAAAAAAGGCTATTCACAACGATCGCCTAAGACATCTCTTTTAAGTTCTGCCAGAGACTGGTCGAGGTTGGAACTATCCGCACCTTTTTTCACATTAGCGGCATCACTGCGATTTCGGTTTTTCCACATTTCTGCCTTTTTCTCCGTTGTTTTTAATTTTTCTTCAGACCGCGCCAAAGCAGTGGAGATCGCATTTTCCGCTGCCGCGATCAATTGATAGAGTTCCGAGCGCGTTTTTGCTTGTTTCTGACGGTGGAATAGATTCTCAGCGTGCTCCGCTGTGCTTTGGAACAGCTGATAAAATTCGTGAAGTGCTGTTTTGAGGGTCGTTACGACTGCCGCCTGAGCAGCAATTTGACGTTCATAACCATCTGCGAGGTTCAGGTAGTGTTGCCTGCGGTGTTGTGCCTCGCTTGCACGTGCTATATCCTGATTCTGTAAAGCAGCGTCAGCTTTTTCATCCCATACGTTCGCAGTATCAACAGCCTCCTGATAGGCGCGTTTGAGCGTCTCTTCATCTGCGATTGCTATTGCTACCAGATCTTTTGCCTCATCAAGTCGCACTTTCATGTCAACGATGATTTTATCAAGCATCGATTCGCCACCGTCCACTGCTTCCAGAAATTGGTTTATATTTTCTCGAACCTGTTCTGAAATTTCCTTAAGCGTTTTCATTATCGTCGCCTCCATCGTTCATTATATCCAGTTCACCGACGAAAATCAAGCGGAAACTTCTATCTTTATCAAGATCCAGACCCGTTCGCACCTATCGTCACAATGTGGAACTTACTCTTATTAGAACACAGACCTTCAAAAAGATAGTGAAAGAAAAAATTTCTGACTTTTGGACGGAATGCGAAAATCAGATACCGTTATTTTATTTGACGCTGGCACAATGCCGCATAATCAGTATTGACGAGTTCGACACCATAACGAGCCATTCTATCCATGATTAGGCGGATTGCGGGCATATTATCATCGATTAAAATTGAGGAGCAGCCGTGTAGTGCTGCAGCTTCACCGAATGTGCCGCTGCCAGCAAAAAAATCTAAAAGGGTATCACCGGACGATGAATGCACCTTGACAACACGATTGAGAATCCCGAGTGGTTTCTGTGTTGGATAGCCCGTCTTCTCATTACCATTGGTGCTAACAATGGTATGCCACCAGACATCGGTTGGCGTTTTACCTCGCGCCGCCTTCGCTTTGCCGACTAATCCAGGTGCCATATACGGAATTCTGTCCATCTCATCGAAATTAAAGGTGTAGTGCTCAGGCGTTTTAGCATACCATAAAATATTATCGTGTTTGGCGGGCCACCTCGACTTGGGTCTCCCACCGTAATCGTAAGCCCAAATAATCTCATTGACGAAAGATTCTCGCCCGAAAATCTCATCAAGCATCACTTTACAATAATGCACCTCACGATAATCGATATGGAGGAAGAAACTACCGTTCGGATGAAGCACACGATACGCCTCTTCAAAACGAGGTCGCAAAAATTGTAAATAGGCATCCGAACTCTCAAACCTATCAGTGTAGTGCGTGGTCTTTCCTTTGCGGGTGCGGTATGTCCTTCCTTGGAAGCCAACCCGATCACCATCGGCATCTGGTTCTACTTGGATCTCTGTCCGCTTTTGGCGTTTTCCCGTGTTAAACGGTGGATCAATATAAATCAGGTTGATACTTTCATCAGAAACATACTTCTGAAGAATTTCAAGATTATCGCCATAATAAAGTTGATGCTTAGACATTGATCTCCTGTTCTTTACTAAAGTTTGGACAATTTTAAGAATTAAGATGCGAGAAAGCAGAAAAGCAGGTATCCTTTCATAAAACATATCCGTGTTTTGAAAGGAAGGCAAAAATGCACCTGCTTCTCCACTTAGAAAGTATTGTATCGGATTTTCGACATTTATTCAATCAACAAAACTTTGTGCTGTTCCAAGCGTTCATCTATGGGTTTATTATCCATACAGGCGAGGGAACCTTGACACAGCTTTACCAGTTGGGTGTTTCACAGACGCGATATTGGTCTTTTCCAAAGTTCCTTTCTCGAGGGAAATGGGACGCAGATGCCGTTGCCGCACACCTCATCGGATCTATCCAACGCGTCTTTGACACGTGGGTTTATGTCTATGATGAGACCAAGGCCCTGAAGACCGGCAAAACCCAATGGGGGTTGCATTTTTTTCCCAACTTCAGTTATCAAAAGCATCGCGTGAATGCATCGAAGTTCCATTACGGGCATGAGTTTGGGGCCCTCGGTTTATGATTATGTTCACGAATGTTTGTGCGCATGAAATTTTCCTTGACTCCACACAATTTTTCGTGTAAAATTTCTAAGAGCGATATTGTCAGACTTATAAAGAGACGAAAACCTCATGCGTATTCTGAATCTGAATCGTAAACTCAAAAGCGCGAAACGTCTGCCTGAGATCGTTAGCATCCTTGCGAGACACGGCTTCGGACATATCATCTCTCAAATTTTTGAGCGAGGACGGACACGTCGTTTCAGACTCAAAAGCATGTTCACACGAAAGGCGAGAGAAGATACCCACTCCGAGAAATCAAGATGGTGGGATTTCCGAAAGGCGAGAAAGGATTCAGATGAAAACACTTCAGGGACACCGCTATCTGTTCCAGAGCGTTTGCGGCTTGCGTTTGAGGAGTTGGGACCAACGTTCGTTAAATTAGGACAAGTTCTCAGCACCCGAGTGGACATTCTCTCTGAGCTCGTTGGACAAGAAGAAGCATTGGCGTGGAGCACGGAGTTCCAGAAATTGCAACGACACGCACAGTCGTTCGATTTCTCGGAGGTTCGCACCACCATTGAACAGGAATTCAAATTGCCGCTTGAGAAGGTCTTCTTAACCTATGAAGAACAACCACTTGCGGCGGCTTCAATTGCACAGGTGCACGCAGCAACGTTAGAGACAGGTGAGCCAGTAGTCGTTAAAGTCCAACGTCCACGCGTGGCAACGATCATTCAGACGGACCTCAACCTGTTGATGGAATTAGCAGAACGGCTTGAGAATCGAGACCCAGAGATGCATCTCTTCAAACCCACTGAACTTGTCCGAGAATTCTCACGCTCAATTCGGAAGGAGATCGATTTTACAATCGAAGCCGCGAACACAGATGCTTTCCATCAGAGGTTCGCGACATCATCAAAGGTAAAAATTCCCAGAGTTTATTGGGAATTCACGAATCGTCGTGTTCTGACTTTGGAACGGATTGATGGTGTGCCAATCAACGCGATCGCCCAATTGGATGAGATGGGGTTCGATCGGGTGGAACTCGCAGAAACGCTCGTGGAAATGTTCTACACACAGGTACTGAGCGATGGATTTTTTCACGCGGATCCGCATCCGGGAAACATCTTCGTTTTAGAGGATGGACGGATCGGACTGGTAGACTTCGGCATGGTGGGTAGGATAAGTAACGATATGCTGCGGCATATCTGCAATTGGCTGAGTGCCGTTTTAACCAAAGACGCAGATGCAGTCGTTAGAAGCTACATCCGAATGGGTATTTTGGGGGATGAAACAGATATCGCAGCGTTAAAGTTAGAAATGAACGATTTTTTAGAGCGTCATTTCAATATGCCGCCGAGTAGACTTCGTCTCGGCGACGTAATCCACGAAATTTTCAATGCATCATTGCGTCATCAAATTCATGTGCCATCCGCCTTTTTAATGCTTGGCAAGACGGTCGCGACGGTTGAATCGGTTGTAATGAAACTGCATCCTGATTTTGATATTTTGAAATTCAGCCAACCGTATATTGCACAATTTCTCCTCCAAAATTTTGGAAGTAAACGGTGGGAGCGGCAGATAGCAGATTCCATGGAAGATTTTACGGAATTGGTCCGCGACACGCCTCTTCAACTGCACCGCATTTTGCAAAAATTACAACGAGGTTCTCTTAAATTTGAGCTTGAACATCTAAGTCTTGAAGCCGTGATTAAAGTTTTCGACCGAGTCGTCAATCGGATCGCTTTTAGCCTTATCATTGCTTCATTGATTGTAGGTTCGTCGATTATCTTACAAGTTGCTGAAATCTGGGAATGGAAGTTTTTTCTTGGGATTATGGGCTATCTGACTGCGACCTTTTTTGGATTCGGATTGGTAATCTCTATTTTGCGTTCGGGTCGCTTCTAAATAGTTATCAGCACGCTCACTACATTCGTTTTCAGACGAATTTTCTACGAAAATCTTTTCAGTTTTCAGTGAAGAGGTTTTCATTCAACAGAAACCTCTTGTTACTGACCGCTGATGACTGACGGCTATTCTCGCTGATCACTGTTAACTGCTCTCACTGCGAGGCATGATAAGTAATAAAAGGGATTGGTTATGGCAATTTTACTCGGATTAGATGTCGGTGATACTCGGATTGGTGTTGCGCTCAGTGACTCGCTTGGTGTTGCGGCACATCCACTGTGCACGCTAACCCGAAAAAATCGGCAGGTTGATTTAATTGCTATCTCGGATCTCGTTTCTATCCACAAGGTGGAATGTGTCGTGATCGGCTTGCCTATCTCTCTCGATGGTTCTATTGGTACGCAAGCGAAGAAGACTCAGAAGTTTGCACAACGTTTGGAGCACGTCATCGACATTCCGATCAAATTTCAGGATGAACGTTTTACAACCGCTGAAGCAGAAGATATTTTGCGTGAACTTAACAAAGACGCAAAAGCACAAAAAGAAATTATTGATGAGGTAGCAGCGGTAATTATTCTCACAGACTATTTGAATAACGAGCGAGAGATGGATCCGACAGCATTTGCAGAGCATTCCTGATCTTCCATTCGGATATGCTAAGGTGTTCCAGGGACGCCCAACAATTTTCTAACCAAGGGTCAAATGCTCATTGCTTCATGATGGTCTTTTCTAAGAAATGTAGGATAGCGTTCTCAGCAAAAACCGTGGTCCCACCGGTTACTGGAAAGAGATACTGCGGAAGGGCATCGGAATGCAGTGGAGCACAAGTTATAGGACTTATCATTTAAAGAATTATAAAGATACATGGAGCCTGCACAAAGAGAACCGAGAGCAGAAGGGTCTTCAGAAAGCCCAAACGGTCTTTCTTCATCTGCCCAATCACCAAGTCATCAAGATACCTCTCTCTCAACAACACGAACAATTAAGATAGGTATACTGACGCTCTGCTGTTTTGGTGCTCTCTGCCTGATCATCCTGTTGATAGGGGTATCCCTGACGCGACCGCCTACATCGTCAGAGGAAATTGTCAATTTTGACGTGCCAGCAGGGAGCAGTTCTCGGACAATAGCAAAGCGATTAACTGAACAAAAGTTGATCCGCAGCGAACTTGCCTTTCGTTTAGCTGTTCGATATAGAGGGACTGGTAAACGTCTACAAGCTGGAACCTATGTGTTACGACGGAACATGGCACTGTGGGATCTACTGGATGAATTTGAAAAGGGGCAGGTTACGCTGGTTAGCTGGACGGTGCCAGAGGGTTTAACAACATCCGCCATTGCTGAACTTTGGGAAACGAGCGGTTTTGGCACAGCCGAGGCATTTCGGAAAGCCTCTGAATCCCAGCATTTGTTGGAGCAGTATGGGCTTACAGACAAAACTGTAGAGGGCTATCTTTTTCCGAATACGTACAAATTCGCAAAAGGCACAACAACTGAGAAAGTTGTTGAGATGATGCTTGATGAATTTAAACAGCAGTGGACGGAAAAATTTGACGAGGAGGCACAAAATTTAGGGCGTACCCGTCACGAAATCGTAACGCTTGCTTCTATCATTGAAAAAGAAGCACAATTTCGACTGGAACGTCCCCGTATCTCAAGTGTCTTCCATAACCGGCTCACACGAAAGTGGAAACTTCAGGCAGATCCGACGGTGCTTTATGCCTTAGGAAACCCAGAAAGCCCCTTAACGAAAGCCGATTTACAGGTGGATTCGCCTTATAACACCTATAGATACAAGGGTTTACCCCCTGGTCCCATTGCAAATCCAGGTATTGATTCAATTGTAGCTGCACTGCGTCCCGAAAAAACAGCCTATCTCTACTTCGTAGCGATAGGCGAAGGAAAGCACCACTTTTCAAAGACGCTTTCAGAACATAATAGAATGATACGAAAAACGCGGCGTGCTTCTCGTAAGCAGTAGGTGTGTTTGATAACAACTATACATCTTCTCACTTAGAAGATTAAAACTCAAGCCACAGAAAGTGATAAAAGCACATGGCAAAAGCTGATTCACAGCAAACAATTCAAAGCGAAATAATAATGACAGGAAAAGGGTTAATGTTAGGAGAACCTGTGACATTAACCTTGAAACCAGCACCCGCGGATTCCGGCATCGTCTTTCGACGGGTGGATATCGCTGGTGTTCCAGAAGTGAAGGTATGTCAGGAAAACTGGGCAGATATTCTGCCTCGATGTACCAGTTTACGCAGCGGTGATACAACTGTTAGCAGCATTGAACACATCCTCTCAGCACTCGGTGGTCTCGGCGTTGACAACGCGACAGTGGAACTTGACGCGTCGGAACCGCCTGGGCTTGATGGGAGTGCGGTGCCATACGTGGAAAATGTTCAAGCAGTAGGACTTGTCCCACAAGATGTACCACGGAAGTTTATTGAGGTCACAGAACCGTTTGCGCTTTCTGTAGCGGATAAGCAACTCGTGTTGCTACCTTCCGACGCGTTAGAGGTAACATTTGTTTACGCACACCCGCAGACGAAACCACAAACAGCAACATTCAATATAACCCCAGAATCATACGCTTCCGATATCGCGCCAGCGCGGAGTTTCTGTTTCGAAGATGAAATTGAAGCACTACAAGCACTCGGTATTGGAAAAGGCGCAAACTACGATAACGTCCTTGTTATCAATGCCGCAGGTGAATCCAGCACACCATTGCGGTTTGAAGACGAGTTCGTTCGACATAAAATGCTTGATCTGATTGGCGATCTCTATTTAGCCGGACACATGCCAAAGGCACATGTTCTCGCGATGCGGACTGGACACATGTTCCACGCGGAATTTGTGCAAGCCCTCGCTGCGGCAGGTCACCTTCAGCAGGCACCAGTTCAAGAACCGATCGAAGTAATGGATATCTATGAAGTGTTACCGCACCGACATCCTATGTGCATGGTCGATAGAGTTATTGAATACGAAAGTAAAAAGCGCGCCGTAGGCATCAAGAATGTGACTTATAACGAACCGATTTTTGAGGGACATTTCCCGACGCGCCCTGTGATGCCAGGCGTGTTACAAATCGAAGCACTCGCACAACTCGCTGCATGGCTCGTGCTTCGAGACATCGGTAAAGAAGGTGAACTTGGTTATTTTCGCTCAATCAACAAGGCAACATTCCGACGCGCAGTCATTCCGGGGGACCAACTCCGATTGGAAATAGAAGTCGCCCAACTACGAAGCAGAATTGCACGCATTGAAGGACGCGTTTACGTAGAAGACAAACTCGCTACAGAGGCAGAACTGTCAATCGTATTGGCATCTGCCTGATTTATGGCTTTCGGCTTTCAGCTTTCAGCTTTCAGCAAAGAGGGTTTCTAACGACCAGCAGTTCCCTATTTGATTTGAGAGTTTCAGAAAATCGAAAATGGGCCCGCCGACGGCTGATTGCCGACTGCCGACTGCCAATATAAACGGAGGGACATCTGTGTTAGAAACCAGCATTCACCCTACGGCTATTATCTCTCCAAAAGCAACATTGGAAGAAGGGGTTAAGATTGGACCTTACAGTCTTGTCGGTGAAGATGTCCATATAGGGCGCGGTACCGTGATCGGTCCGCACGTTCAGATCGAAAAATGGACAACTATTGGCGAAGAATGCAAAATCTTCTTCGGGGCTACCATCGGTAACGAATCCAAAGATCTGAAGTATGGGGGTTGGCGAAGTTACGTGAAAATTGGGAACCGCAATATACTCCGCGAATACGTCTCTATCTCCAGGTCATCTTTTGAAGAGGAAGCAACTATCGTTGGAGACAATAATTTGCTGATGAATTGGGTTAACCTCGCACACGATACCATCGTCGGTAACCGAATAATCATGGCAAACTTTGTCTCGCTTGCGGGGCATGTCGTGATTGAAGATGATGTTCGACTGGGGGCGCATGCGGCACTGCACCAATACGTGCGCGTAGGCAAAATGGCAATGGCAGGGGGTTTCTCAAAAATTGTGCAGGATATACCACCTTTTGCTCTTTCCGCCGGACAACCGGCGCGTGTTCGGGATCTCAACCGCATCGGTATCCGAACCTCACGGATTAACCCTTTATCACAGCTCACACCTGAAACACTCGCGGCATTAAAGAAGGCGTTTCGCATCTTGTTCCGATCGGGACTACCACTCAAGCATGCCGTCACCAGAGTCAGAGAAGCACTTGAGTCTACGCCGGAAGTTGAATATTTACTCAAATTTATAGAAACCTCTAAACGTGGCATAGGGTTTAGTCAACCGAATCGTACGTTTTTTTAATGTTCCTTGCGATTCGGTCAGACGGTTTTGATGGATGAAGTGTCTTTCCGTATATCCGTTCTCCAAATGTAAAGCAAAGACAAATTATACCATTTAAGGAAACCTAATTTCATTACGAACTACGGGTTTGGGTTTATCCAAGACAGCAGCCTTCAACAATACGCAGAAATCCGCAGAAACACTCTATCAAAAACCCCAAGCAAAAACACGCAGGCGGATATACGCAGAGCAACGCACTTCAAGGTTCAAACGGCCGCCGTTTCTCCGTAAGGAACACTTAAAAAATGGAAAAATTGGGTATTATTGCAGGCACAGGTGAACTACCAGTGCTATTAGCACGTGCCGCTGTTGCCCATGGACGACAACCCGTTATTATCCAAATCACCAAGTCTGATGCGCAACGCTTTGCTGGAATCGAATGCGAACTTCATACGTATGGCGTGGGCCAGATTCAAAAGATCGCCCGAACGCTTCTCAACTCAGGCGTGAAAGAGGTAGTAGTCATCGGGAAAGTCGAAAAAAACATCCTCCTTCGACCCTTTCAAATTGATACGACCACCCTTAAAATTCTCGTACAGCACCGACGCGAAAAACCTTCCGTAATCGTCAACGCAGCACTTAACCACCTCGAATCCGCTGGACTTACCATCCTCACGCAAGATCAGTACCTCCAACACCTTCTTCCACAACCGAGCGTTTTAACAACTCGACAACCGACCGCGAGCCAATGGACAGATATTGAACTCGGTATCAATATCGCTCGCCAGATAGCAAACATGGATATCGGGCAAACGGTTGTGGTTAAAAATCAGATTGTCCTTGCTATGGAAGCTATTGAGGGGACAGACGCTACCATCCAGAGGGGTGGAAACTTGGGAAAGCAGGGAATCGTTGTTGCGAAAGCCGCCGCCGAGAACCACGATTTTCGTATTGATGTACCGACGGTGGGGATGCAAACACTTAAGGTGCTGCATCAAGTTAAAGCGAGTGTTTTAGCAGTGGAAGCGCGGCGAACTTTTGTGATGGATGCTGATATGCTGATTCAACAAGCAGACCGGTGGAAGATCGCAATCATTGCGGTAGAGTCATAAAAAAAGACGGAGGGTTTGTCCGGCAAGCCTCCATAAGCTCACGCACTATAACCACCTCCGCCTTTCCAAAGACGCTATTTATGCCGCCGCGTCCATTGCGGTTGTAATCTGCTCTGTCGTCGGAAATTGTCCGGTTTCTAACTTAGAATAGAGTAGTGTTCCGTTCACAGAGACTTCAAAAGCTCCACCACTACCAGGGATCAGATCGACTGTTTTAATCGCCGCACCATATTTCTGCTTCAAGGCATCTGCCAAACTGGCTGCCCGTGGCTGGTAGTTTCAGGCGGTGCAGTATTCAATTCTCACTTCCATGGTATTATCCCTCCTCATTAATTCTGAGATTGCCTATCACGATGGATTCAATTGTCTATTTTAAAATTTTACAACAAATACGGGAAAATTGCAAGTTTTTTCGTTTCTTTACAAATTAGCGAAGATTGGCATGAATTTTGCTAAATTAGCGTAAATACTCGTTCCGTTTGCAGAAACGAATTCGTAAAATATACACGACCGCCGTGCTGAGCGCAACTCACCGATGCGAACTCAGCGAATAGGTGTTTAAATTATGAACAGGTCTATCCAATTTCTGAACAAGTCTCTATCTTTATCTATCTGCGTTCACTTGATAGGTGTTGCAATTGCAGCACTATCTATCATCGGCACAGTAGATAGACATGGCGATGCAATTGTCGCTGAATTCGTCTCGTTCCCAGAGACAAAACCTATGCTTGAACCACGTCGGAAACTCAAAGTGCCAACATTAACACAGATAGATTTCATTCGTTCACAGCCACAGCGTATCCAAACGATTTCAGAAGTCGCCCACACACCACAAAGCCAGACACAACTCGTTGTTGATACGCTCCCAGTTTCGACTGTTCATCAGACAACACCGATAGAAATTGGAATAGACGGTGTGAAAACGCTTCAGGGTAGTTTATCTCTTCGGGCTCCGGATCGTGGTTCACAGTCGATCCGTCTGACCTCCAAACAGATACCACGTCCAGAGTGGACATTGACACCAACCGTCATTGCGAGTGCTGAAGTCTCCGAACTCCCATCAGTTCCAGCACTGCGGAACGAACCGACACAAGATGCCCGGTTTTTTCGTAAAGTGGACCCTATATATCCCGAATCTGCTCGCCTTTCCCACAAGGAGGGACTCGTTGTGCTTGAAGCGACAATCGGTACAGATGGTATAGCGAGAAACATCAAAGTTATCAAGGTGATCGAGGTTAGTGGGTTAGGCTGTGAAGAAGCGGCAATTACGGCACTCAAAGCGTCCCGATTCGTGCCAGCGAAACAGGGCAAAGAGGTTGTCAGTCAGCGTCTCCGTATTCCGTACCGTTTTCAGTTTAAAAGTTAGATACCTCCGCGGCGATCTCCTATCCAACGTCGTAAACTTCACATGTGTCTTCCGTTGCGTCAAGACAAAAATACTTGCACTATCAACACATCCCACCTATAATCTTCACTATCGAATTTAATGATATGGAGAATATTTCCGCCATTGCCAAGGAGACAAACTATGGATATTCGACTTAACGATAAAGTGGCTGTGATTACTGGGGCATCTACTGGTATTGGCGCTGCAACGGCGATTGAATATGCTAAAGCAGGCGCGAAAGTCGTTTTCGGCGACATCAATGAAGAAGGTGCTCAGAAAACACTCGATACAATCGGTGAGGCAGATGGGATTGCTAAGTTTCAACGTACCGATGTCACCGTCGAAACGGAAGTGGCGGATTTGATGGAAACCGCTGATAGGGAATACGGTGGGATTGACCTCTTGATAACTTCCGCAGGTGTTCTGCGTGGACCGAGCGTCCGCATCGATGATTTTGAAGCTGCAACCTTTGATTCAGTTATCGACGTGAATCTCAAAGGCACTTTTTTTGCTCTCAAACATGCTGTCCCAATAATGAAACGAGGCGGTGGTGTTATTATGTGTATCGCCTCTGGTGCCGGGGTTCGCGGTGGTAGTTCCTCGGTTGCTTATGCTTCCAGCAAGGGTGGTGTCAATGGTCTTGTAATGACGGTAGAAAATCAGGTTGCGTCAATGAACATCCGTATGCATACTATCTGTCCTGGCGGACTTGCGACCCCACTTAAACTCGGACAGATCGCAGAATCGGCGAAGCGGGATGGACAAGATCCAGATGCGGCGGTCGCTAATGCCCGCAACTCACTTGGTGATCCAGCAGGTGTCGCGCGGGTACTCACGTTCCTTGCTTCCGATGCAGGCTCATACACTCGCGGGCAGATTTTCACGAGATAATTTTTTAACGATTGGGTTTTCGCTCCGATTTTCCAGCTCCATATGCTAATCGCTATGCGGATTCCTGTGAAAATCGGGTCTTCGATGAATGTGAACGACATCAGCAGAAGTTAACGGACTTCAAGAATCTCCATCCATTGGTATTAGGATGAAAAGATATAGTCAAAGTTCAGCCACATACTTTTTGAATAACGATAGAAGATAACGGGGAAGATCGCTGAAAAGAGTGCCCACACACTTAAATTAACGTAGAAAGGAATAGAAGTTAACGCCTCAAATAGGAAATAGCTTGAAAAAGCGATAAGGACTGTCGCGCCGTAGTTAATGTACATCGCGCCGATAAAGTAACCGGATTCTCGTTCAAACTTCAATTCACATACTGCGCAATGGGTGCACATCCTGAAATATGTTTGAAACAGCGCGCCTTTACCGCATCGAGGGCATTTCAGTTGAAAACTGCATTTCAGAATTCTACCGAGTTTTTTAATTTTACCTTGCGGAGTCATAGCGGAAAGTTGCTAATGAAGTACCTTTCTTAAATCTGAAGAAACACCCAAGCAAAAACCCCTCCATTACATTACGGGCTCAGAGTTGCGTGTTAAAAAACACACAGATTTTCAAACCCAATCGTGAAGAAATGATTGCGTTAATAGGTGTTGTTATCCCAAAAGACTTTGAAGGTTCGGAGGAGTATTTTAAAATCGTTCCAGAAAGATAGATTCTCAATGTACTTCAAATCAACAGGGATGCCATCTCGGATTGATCCTTGTCGATGTGGACTTAGCTGCCAGAGACCTGTCATCCCGGGACGGACGAGGTGGCGTTGATTTTCCCACGACTCATAATGCTCGGCAAGAAAAGGCATTTCTGGACGCGGACCCACCAGACTCATTTCACCTTTTAGCACATTGAAAAGCTGGGGCAACTCATCCAAACTCGTTTTACGGAGCCATTTGCCGACCGGCGTAATGCGTTTGTCATCAATTGCACCGGGTTTCTCGGAATAGGAAGGCGTATCCACATGGAGACTCCGAAACTTGTGGATAATAAATAGTTCGTTTTTTAAACCAACTCGCTTGTGTGAGAAAAAGACGTCCCCGCGTGAAGTGAGCTTAATGAGAATGGCAATCAACACCATTAGAGGAGCAAAGATAATAATAAGGAAAAATGCAGCAATAGCATCAAACAAATGTTTGCCACGCGTTGCGTAGAAAGAGGAGAGTCGTTCCACAAGAGTCCCTGTTTTTGATATTTTTGGCGAAGCTTGCAAGCCCGTTCCGCTTGCATCTTTTCCTATCTGGTCTATGCTTCTTGATAGGAATGGCATGGTTAATTCCTCTATCGCGATCCAAATGTTAGGCGCAGGTTTGCGAGGTTACACTAACTTGCATAGCACTGCTCCCATAAAATTTTCAGGGCAATAAAAGTTAGTTCTGCTGGAGTTTTTCAAAAACATCAAGATATTGCTGTGCTATGATTTCCCAATTAAATCGTTTTCGGATCTGTTCTGGTGCGCGCTGTCGGAAATCTTCAACCTGTTCAGGATTTTGTTCCAACATCTGAATTTTTTCTGTGAGCGACGCGACGTTTTTATCAAAAAGCACTCCATAACGCCCACCTTCCAGCACTTCATCGTTGAAGGGCGTATTCAGTGCAAGAATACAATTAGAAAACCCTAACGCCTTTAGAATAGAAGGATTAATGCCACCGAATTGGTGTCCATGGACGTAGGCAAAGCAGTGATGGTGAAGTTCTTTAATGTGTTTAGAATCATTAATATGTCCGAGAAACTTGACGTTCTCGTTAGCAATGCTTTTTAACTTCGAAAGAAATTCGTTTTCGAGTTTGTTGCCTTTGTAATCAGCTCCACCGGCTATTGCGAGTTGTTTTTGGCTCTTTGCAGCAACGAATGCCTCTAAAATGAGGTCGGCATTGTTATCTGGAACGAGCCGACTGGCAATAAGATAATAATTCCGGGGTTCAAGCCCATAGGCGTCCAGAACTTCTGGATGTTCCGACGGTTCAATGTTCGCGCCATAAGCGATATAGGTAGTTTCTGCCCCTAACTCTTCAAGATAGAGCCGCTTCATTTCAGAAGCATCGGTAATAACAATTGGAAACGCAGCCGTCGCCATCTTTGCCGCCCACTTGAAGTAAACCGCACCAATCCCTTTCCATTTTGGGCGGAGCCATTCCATTCCATCAACGTTGATAACAGCGGTTTTACCTGCGATACGGAAGAACCATCCGAACGGACCATTGCCAGCGTTCCATGTCAAAATGACATCAGATGCGGCAACCGAAGCGTGCATCGTTGCGAGGAAACTGTGGCTCAGGGTACTGAACATCTTATGCTCTATGCTTGGCAAATAAACGAGCTTAATGCCCTTCCATTCCGCAGGTCTCTCCTTGAAAAGTGCCTTCCGACAGTAAACGATAACTTCATGACCCGCTTCTACCCAGCGGGGGGCGAGTTCACCCATGATAGTTTCCAGTCCACTGTAGGTAGCGGGGAGCCCGCGTATACCCAACACCCGAATCCTCATCCTTTTTTGTACCTCGTCCCAATACACGTTACGGATCAAATTGCGCTACTAAGGCACAATCTGTCTCTGTTTTAGATTGGGTTCTACATATATATTATACTCATTTTAGGCGCGAAAGTCCAATTTGTTTTTACGAATTGGGAGCCTTACAGGCAATGCTTTGTATCCTTTGATGATTGGAACGGTACAAATCTTCATTTTTTCCTACGGAAACCGATAGAGGAATTTGGCTTCAATTTCATTAGCATTTTCGCGAACATCTCTACGATTCCCTAAGTTCCGCTTCCACACGCGTGTCCACTCGGCATAGAGTGAAT
This sequence comes from Candidatus Poribacteria bacterium, assembly GCA_021295715.1. Lineage (NCBI taxonomy): Bacteria > Candidatus Poribacteria > Candidatus Poribacteria bacterium. Next base: position 17,201 of record JAGWBV010000050.1, read on the forward strand.
AATGTCCAATGACGACCCAGTTAGCGCCAACTGAAAGACGGTGCTCACTCTCTGTGACACCAGATAAGGGCGTCCAAACATCGTCTTTCGGGGCATCAGCCGGATGTTGCTTGTCAATATTACCGGATCCGTGGCGTTCTAATTCGTAGCCGAAAGTCGTTTCAAGCCTATCTGTCCACCGACGACGCAGCTCCACCCATAGATTGTCAGCATCAGAACCGATTTGATGTCCAATGGGTGTGGTAAAGTGTTTGTAAACATTCACCGGGTTTACGTGCGTATATGCGTATTGGTTTATAAAGGCGTATTCGGCATGGAAGTCGGTATCTGCGATGCCAAAAGGATCTGTTAGATATATACCGCCGAGGATACCAAACTTCGTATCCCAATGCTTAAAATTCGCTGCCGGGTTGCCATCGTCCACCATCAACTCGCCATAAATTTCAAAATCGTCCACAAGGCGAAGCCGCATATCAACACTCATAAGGACGTTGTCCCCACTGCCGGGGACACGCCCATCCGCCCGTGAAATCGGTTGCTCGTTAATCAGGTAGATATTGACTGGGTTCAAATACCCGGGTTCAAAACGAGTGCCATAGACGACGACTTCAGAGAGACCGAAACCGAACCTATCCCAGAAGTATCCCTCAACCCTATGTCCTGAAATATACTTATCATTGATGTCCGCCGCCATATCTTCCAATATACCCGTGAATGCAGTGAAGGTAACAGGTTCGTAGGTGGCTTGGAGTTTTATCATGTCCATGGCGAGCGGGTTTTTAGAGACTAGCAGGCTGTCATGATAGCCAGGTCCCCATTGAAGTGTATCCTGTCCAAGCTGCAGCTCAAACCACGGCAAGTCAAACTTCAGATAGGCGTTAATGGCAGTTCGATTTTTGAGTCCACCCTCCAATTGCCTAATTTTCGTCTCGTCAGGAAAGAAATCATCAAACAATTCACCGTAGACGAACCTATGTGCTATATCGGTCGTAAAAGCGAACGTCTGCCCCACCTGTCCATAGAGATGTGGATAGAAGGTGGTAACATGCATGTTTCCTTCAGCGGGCTGTTCCTGCGACAGATTATCGACAAGATGAGCGATAACACGTTGTGAAGCTCTCAAATCGAAAGAGAACTGATAGTCTTTGCCCATCTTTTTGCCTGTCATTGTCATCAGATGCAACCGTCGGTTTCCGGATAGGCTTTGGGTTTCGGAATCCGGGTGTTTTTGCTTGGACGTTTTCCCTCCTTCTACATTTTCTATAGCCTGCTTCGGACCTTGTGTTATAGGGGCATGAACTTCGCGGTAAAAGGTCAATAGGGTGTTTAGTCGCTCTTGGTCAATGGCACTCAATGCGATTTCACCGTTTTTCTGTTTTCGATCCACCTCTAACAGATAAGATACAACCTGCTTACGGGTGAGCGGTAACGAGCCGCGCCGTATGCCGGACAGAACCCGCTTATTAAGTAAACGATGCACAAAGCGATAGGTTTCACGATTAAAGTCTGACAAGTCCGGATTGAGCGGAACATTGATGAGCGAGGCAGCTTCTACCATCAGGGAAGATAGGATGAACACTGCCAAGCAAACAATGAGCAAATTACGTAAAATCATCATATTTTTTCGGGTCACCTTATTTCAAAATCACCATGTGGCGTGTAGATTTAATTTCTCCTGCGTGGAGCGAGTAAAAATAGACACCGCTCGCCGCAGGTTCCCCCACAGCATTCCGACCATCCCAATACGCTGCACGCGATCGAGTCCGATAGGTGCCAGCATTTTGAAATCCGAACGATAATCGGCGGACAGATTCACCTTTCAGATTATAGATGTGAATCTTAACTTCCGAATCTTCAGCCAAATCGTAAGGTATCCACGTCTCAGGATTAAACGGATTCGGATAGTTCGCCAGGAGCACCGTTTCCTTAGGTACTGCTGTACTTATGAGACGTTCTAAGGCAGCAATGCCATTTTGAAAAGGAAGAGAACCATCATTCGCGAGACGCGCCTCAGTAAGCCATTGCTCCACCAAGTCAAAATGCTCTGCGCTAATATTGGCACGAGTCGATGGCGAAGCAGGCGTGCTGGATTCACCGAAATGCACAGCCACCAGAAGCAAGTCAAGAATATTAACTTTACCATCCATGTTTACATCAGCTTTCGGGTGTGCTGGTGTTTCCTCACCAAAACTACTTGAAATTAGGACGAGATCCCGGATATCAACAACGCCATCATTATTTACATCCCATGGTAATGTTTGCGGGACGGGAACCTGCTGGCGTATATCCGGCAAAGCCGCGCGCCATCCCGCCTGAAGCCGTTCGCTGAGATGTGCGACGAGTTCTGCGTTTTCTGGTAGCCCCGCGATATTGACGGTTTCATCTGGATTTGCCTCATAATCATAGAGTTCAACACCACGACTGCCGTTTTGTCCCCATTCGGTGTATCGGTATCGCTGCGTACGGATGGAGTAACCATGTATATTACTGCCCCTTGCGAGTTGACTAAACGCTGCAGTCTTCCACGGACGAGTTGGTTGCTCAATGACTGGCATCAGACTTATGCCTTCTAACTGTGGTATTGTAAGTTGGCAAACATCGCACAATGTCGGGTAAATGTCAATAAGCTCAACAAGGGCATCTGTCTTAGCATTAGCGGAGGTTTGACCAGGTACGCTAACGATCAGCGGTGAACGGACAGAATCCTCAAAAAGTGTATTTTTTCTCCAAAGCCCGTGTTCTCCAAGATGAAATCCATGGTCTCCCCAAAGAACCACGACCGTGTTTTCTGTAAGACCCAACGTATCCAATTGCTTGAGTACATGCCCCACTTGCGCATCCATATAACTTGTCGTTGCAGCATACGCTCGAATTAACTCTAAAGTCTTTTCATCATCAAACGGTGGATACTTTGAGATATCTTGATACCCCTTTAATCCCTTGGGATTGGAGGCTATATTCGGAGCGTCTTGGGGAAGGCTGGAATCAACAGGAACAGAAAAAGTCTGCGGAGGATATAAATCGAAATACTTACTTGGGGCATAAAAGGGTAAATGCGGTTTGTTGAACCCGACTGCGAGAAAGAATTTCCTGTCTTTAATTTCCCGTAAAACTCCCACCGCCGCATCGGCAATCCTGCCATCTTCGAGTTCATTATCAGCAACATCAAGAGCCTGCCATGATGGATTTGTTGCTTTATTAACAGGTTTCCAAAACTCTCTCCAAATCGGAGCACTCCAAGAGTGCGGATCTAACAAGGCGTTAGGACCGTGCGTGATTTTACCGACAGAACGGGTATGATAACCGTGAGCCTTGAAATGTTGTGGCAAGGTTACCGCTTCGGGCACTGTATCACGAAAATTAGCGAAATTATCAGGCACACCAACCGTATCGGGTCTTAAACCTGTAAGGACAGAAGCCCGGGAGGGATTACAAACAGGGAACTGACAATAAGCCCGGTTGAAAAGTGTCCCCCGTCCGGCTAAAGTATCAATGTTCGGTGTGTGCATCTCCGAATAGCCATAGCACCCAAGCAGAGGTCGGAGATCGTCAATAGCGATAAACAAAACATTATATGGTTTCCCTTGGGCACTCGTTTCCAGTTTGGGTAAAAGTCCAGCTGTGAAGGCAGCGGCACCAGCTTTCAAACTGGTTGAGAGGAAGTGCCGCCGGGTAAAAGGCTGTGTTGTTGGAGAATGTCTTCCTGTTTGTCTAACTGGGTCTTTGGGCATTGTATGAATGAGTCCGATCTTTAATAATGGGCAAGAGCATGCATCTCGCCATAGGTAATTCAAAATTCATCTCTTTTCACGGATTGGAAACCCCCGAATTCATTCGGGGGAGGAAAATCCGCCCGCGTGTGTGAGACCATAGCGTTTTTTTGAAAAAACACTTGACATTTTTCGTAAATTGTGGTTTAATAGATGTATCACGTTGGAAACCGGCATGTTTAGCGTTACCGCTTGGTAACGTGCTGGTTTCCTACCCACTAAACAGGGGTTAAAAGAAAACGAAAGCAAAAACGTTCGTGCCGCGTATACAAGTATCAGCTGCGCGAACATCGAAAAAACAAACGCTTGGGCAATATGCTTGAAGACCTTGGCGACGTCCACAACCACTTCTTGCGTCTTGAGAAGCGATATTACCGCATCTATGGAAAATACGCGGGTCGTTTTCGCCTGCAACCACACTTGACGAAGTTGCTTAAGCGTACCAAGCAACACTGGGCTTGGATACCTCGCGACACGCTTGATGAGGTGATTGCCCGTATCCATATTACGTATAACCGTTTTTTTGACGGTCTCGGCGGACTGCCGAAGTTCAAGCGCAAAGACCGATACCGTTCTGCCAAATTCCAATCGGCGTACCTTCTTGAGGAAGGGCGTGTCAGACTCTCTTTCAAAGCGTGGGATGAATCCTCGCAAACCTTTAAATTCAACAAACGCTGGTTTTCTTTTCATCAACATCGCGAATGGAATGGAAATGTCCGCTATATCCAAATCCTTCGCGACTCGGTTGGTACTTATTGGCTTTATGTCATCACAGACGACTCCACGACCGAACCCTATTCTGCTACAGGTGAGAGCGTAGGGATAGATTTCGGTCTGGATACCTATCTGACACTCAGCACCGGTGAGAAGATAGACTCGCCACAATTCTTGAAACAGTCCTTGAAAGAACTCCGAACCCTCAGTAAGGCACTCAGCCGTAAGGTCAAAGGTTCTCACAATTGGTGGCGATGTGTCCGTGAACTCGCACGCCTCTACAGGCACATCACGAACCAACGCAGAGATTGGCACTACAAGCGTGCTACAGACCTGTGCAAAAGGTTTGATACCGTCGTCACCGAGACGCTGAACCTGGACGGTATGAAACGCTTGTGGGGACGGAAAGTCTCCGATCTTGCGTTCTACGAGTTTGTTGAGATTCTGAAGTTCAAGTGTTTCAAACATAAGCGTGAGTTCCTACAAATCGGACAGTGGACACCGACAACGAAACCTTGCTCGGAGTGCGGACATCATAACGAAAATCTAACGCTAAAAGATAGGCAGTGGATATGCCCCGACTGTGGGTCTCACCACGATAGGGACATCAACGCTGCGATAAACATCTTGAGGGCTGCCTTGGGTCCCTCTGTGGAGCAGATGTAAGACGTTTTCTCGAAAACCCACGCTTTAGCGTGTGGGTGCCTTGACCTAAGTATTATATCCCATTTCTCTCATGGTATCATGGAAAAGCGGCGCGATCTTCGGATGAATATCAAAAGATTCTTTAGCAGGGACTGGATGCAAGGTCTGTCGAGCATACTCACGGAATGTTGTGTCCATTGGAAGTTCGCAGAAATCACATAAAGCCGAGAGGGTTTCATCAGGTTGTAATGTCAGATCCTCAAAACAAATGAGATGAATATAGTCAGGTGAGGTTCGCATTAAATGAAGCCCCTCCCGCATCGTGATGATCCATTCCACCGCTGCCCTATCGAGATGTCGATCAATACGTTTAACTTCATCAACAGATTGCGAAAAAACAGGGTCCGTTTTAACGAGTTGCTCAACTAAGAGCCTCCACTTCCGGTCATTCACACCCCACCAATCGTGTTTCTCGCTATTGATCTGGACACCGAGCCGTTCCGACCATGTTGCAATTGAATGGCACGTATCCCACCCATTGCGGGCAAGGAAAATGAAACGAGCATCAGGAAACAGCGCGCGAACGAAATCTACCCTGAAGATGAGTTCTGGATACTTATCAACAAGACGTTTTGAGCGCGTTGCTGCCAAATAGGCACCGAATAGCTGGGAAGCGCGCTGACGCATTTCGTGTGTCGCATCTTCAGCGGTGAGACGATATTTTGCATCGGGAACCTGACTATAGTTACCGATAATGTCTTCATGCGGATGGATGAGATGCCACAGTGCCTTTGGTTCGTTGAGATAGCCAATCTCCCTGTGCATAGACAGCACAATACCGAGTATCGTCGTGCCACTGCGACCGGTCCCCAAGATGAAGATCGGTTTTTCAACAGATTTATATCTGTTATTGTTTGAAGCGAACCTCTTCAAAAGTGAAAAAACGAGCGGATTTATCCAGCGACCTTTCGTGGTTACAGGACGGCCTTCAAAGAGGGCATAACTCATCAGGCGCGTTAGGACCTTCGTCGGGCGTGTTTTTATATAACGTGAATCTATCTGTGCAATCATACGTCCGTTGTTTCTCCGCAAGGTAAATTAAAAATCCGTCTTTTTAGCGTTTGACGGATGCTTTTCATCCGATCAAGGTTAAAAAGGAATGCTCCGGCTAACTTCACAGGGAATGTCAATAGGTGTAGTGTCAAATGTGCGAGATTTGGACGCACCGACACAGGGATATAGTTATGTGTTTTCATGAGCGCTGCAGTTATCGTCTGGTTAAGGTAAATCTCAGCGGAACTGAGTTCTCCCGCAGCTGTGTCGCTGTTCCAACTGTGTGCTCGGTGCGGATTTATGCCAAGTTGCTCGGGCTGGTCGTCCGCGACAGAAGATCCGACTTGCGGTACTTGGAGCATGGCATCCGTGTAAGTAATACCCACAAAATCACAGAGATGTTTGACAGTTGCCTTAGGGTGCGCGAGGAGTTCCTCAAAATAGATGGAGGTAACTCGCTCGTGTTGTAAAAACTGCTCAGCAGCGGCGACGGCGGTGCGCCAGATGTAACTAATGGTTATTGGGTGATAATTCACCCAATCGCGGAACGTTTCCTTCATCGGCAGATCACTCCCGCCGAGAAACCGGCGTTTCCACTTCCTTTTTTGAGATAATAACACATCGCGTGGGTCACGGATCATATTGATAATCCGAACTTTCGGGTAAAGCTGAAGGATATCGGCAATATAAAAGACATTACGCGGTGTTTGGTCGCAAGGGATAGCACCACCATTCTCAGCAGCAACATGGTGGAGAAAGGCTTCAAAAAGCGCGGCTTGCGTTCCAGGGTAAGTGGTTAGACGCTCAAGAAAGGACTGTGCCTCGCTTAAGAAACGACGTGGGTTTCCATGCGTGCGATACCCTTCTTGCTGAATACAATGTAACTGTGAGGCGAGTTCTTCTATCTCCTCCTTACGCGATTCCGATGAAAACGGCGGGGCACACAACTGACCAAAAAAGTGAAGTTCGCCAAAAGTATAAATACTCGGGTGTTTTCCCAAAATCCGCCCCATCATTGTTGTGCCACTGCGACTATTCCCTACAACAAATACCATCTTTTAATTATTCCTTGCGGACTTTTAATTATTCCTTGCGGTTCGGTCAGGTGGATTGGAACTTGAAAGTCTTTCTCCGTATATCCGCCTGCGTGTTTTTGCAGGTTACGTTTTTTACTTATACGTTGAGGAAACCTTTATGAGGTAAATCGGGGTTACAAACTCCTCCCACAACCTCTTTACTGACTGCTGATCACTGATTGCCAATCATGCCTTGGGGTTCGGTCAGGTAGGTTTGAAGCATAACATGCCTCTCTATGAACAACTATCTATTCTCTTAATTTTAAAATCCCAAAACTATTTTTAGGGATGACGAGTTCCGTCGATTTCCCACGCCACTCTTGGATACGGACTTCGATTTTACCAGACCCCTCCATTTCAGCGTTTCCACCGTTGGTTGCATTGAGCCTCTCATTAGCAACATAACGGTAGTCGATGTTGCCCTTGTAACGTTCACCATCAATTAGGAGTTGCGGTTCGTATTGTTCACTTGTCCGATTACTGACGAGTACAGTCAAATGTTCCATATCATTCCGACCGATGGCTTGCGCCTGAATACCGGGCATCTGCTTCTCCTTATACTCCATAGCCCCTGTAAGAAGGGGCTGATTTTGAATTGAAAGGGAGAACTGTGTGTCAGCCTCAGCGAATGCTTCACCGATGAGTTGAAAAGCAGGATAAACAGTCCGTCGAATGGTATTACCGAAATCGGACTCTGGTTCACCCCCATATTTCCAAAAGGTATTGGGTGTTGGAGGTGTTACAGGCGAAAACACAGGGAATCCTTTTCCGGGACCCGTGATGACGTGAAAGTTTGCGTGAGTGACGTTCGGAATCGCTAACATTTTTAGGAAAAAATCACCCACATACATCGCATGAAGTTGTGTATTTGCGACTCGGTTTGCGGGATTAGCGATGTTCCACTCTGTTATCCACATCTCTTTATTTGGAAATAACTTTTCATAGTAGTCAATTGCCTCTGCGACATCAAAGTGAATCCATCCCATGAGGTAGCCTCGCATCTCCTCTATCTCTTTTTTTCGGATAGCTTTGTAGGCATAGACATGGACGGTATAAGCATCGTAGAAACTGGTATCAGCTGCGAGACCTTCATCCCATTTCCGTTGATGCCTTTTTGCCAACCATCCGTCTTTGTGGAAAGCGATCGGGGTAGCACAGACGGATACCTTTATATCTGGGTTCACGGCTTTCATCGCTGCGGCATGTTTCTTGGCTTCTGCTATGTAGGTTCCAACAGTTGGGTATTTGTTGAGGTAATGGGGTAGATAGTATTCGTTACCGAGTTCCCAATGTGTAATCTGATACCCTTTGTCTTTGGCATAGCGGACCCATGCGGCACTCTCCTCTGGACTGCCTGTCCATAAGTTTACAACAACAATAGGCGTTATATTCAGTGTGTTGCATAACTTCATAAAATCGTCGAAAAGGATTTTACCGTTTCGCCGCCTTTGAAGTTTAACGTAATTTCCTTTCATCCGTCTATTCAGCTTCGTACTGAGCGTCGATACCATTTCATTCTCAAAAAAGCCGCCGGGTTCCCAATGATAAAAGTTGCCAACCGTCCCGCCGGGAAACCGTAAGGTTTTCGGCGCGAGTGCCTTGGTTAAGGCAACAAAATCGTCATCGAGGTAACTGTAATCACCGCTCATCATATTTGAGTTGAAGCCGTAGAGTGCTTGACGGAGCGGTTGCCCGTTACGTGTGTCAATTTCCAAAGACAGTGTATCAGGAAGCGATTTTTGGGTTTGACAACCGATTGCCAGAAATAGTGTCATCAGAATGGCTATCAGCAGTCGGCAGTCGGCAGTCAGTCGATCCTTGTGGCGGTTGCCATCGTTTTCACCTGTCGCACGATTTCCTTTGCTGACAGCTGATCCTTGACCACTTCTTTGTTGATGGCTGATGGCTAATGGCTGAATGCTATTCATAATGTTACCCTCAGTGGTCTATAGGTCGGGAGCGATCTATCACTGGCGAACATGAGACCCGCGCAGAGCCAGAAGTAGAACCCATACCCTCGAAATTCAAGCGTTCGATTAAAGAAAAGTAAGAATACAGTAACAGCGACAAGACAGAGCATGATAATCGCGATCCGTTGTGTTACACGTGAGATAGGGGCACCCCTCTCCATAGCAGAAGATGAGCTGGTTGACTGCTTGTAAAGCCGCAGTGCAGCGCGAAAGAGTTGGTAAAATATCAAAGCAAAGAAGCCTAATCCCAATATGCCATAGAAACAGAGGATGGCTACCCAATACACATCCTTGAAACCGTTCTTACTGAGGACTTTCAGGAGGAATGAGCGTTTGCTCATATTAAGTTTCTCAATCGTGCTGTTCTGGTCGGCACCATACCCTAAGATTGGTTTGTTAACAAGCACCGTTGGGACATTTCCGATCAACGCCCCCAACCGCTGTTTTTGCGCGACACGGACATAGGACCCGGAAAACACGCCTGTTACGTTGCCGACGAGTCCAACCCTTGCTTTGCGCGGGTTTATATATTCAAGGTTAAATGGGTTTGCCATTACCAGTAGAATTCCAAAGATGAGGACAGTCGCTACTGCCAAACGAAGGGTCTTTTTCCAACCGTGGTGGAAGAAGAACCACGCGCCACCCGCGAGAAGGGCGGAGAAGGTTGCGGCGCGTGAATACGAACGCGCTATAAAGAAAAAGAGTATCGCTGCACCGAGCAGATTCAGATATTCCAGTCGCCGAATACGAGAAAGATAGATAACAAGCACAAGAATCATAAAGACACCGTAAATTACGGTATCTCCCAAAGTCCCGTAGATGCTGCCAATCTCTCTGCCGAGTTCAAGCAATCTGTACTCTTTGGTGAACCCACCGATGGTGAGTGTTGTTTCGCGAGGTAGGAAGAAATCGAACGCGGTAGGTCCGCCTACCCATTGAACTATCCCCGCGACAAGTTGAAAAACCCCGACCACAAGAATTATGCGTAAAAGGGTTGTAATCCGTCTCTCCGACAAAGCAGAATTCGCGATGAGATAGAAGAGGACAATGTATCGGGCAAAGGGTCGGATGTTGTAAAGACTACCTATCAAAGGCGAGCTGTTTATGAGCATTGAGAGGAGGACAACGCTGTAAAAACCGATAACTGGCAAGTCGATTGCCGTTTTGACAAAAGGAATACCTCTGTGGAGTTTATGGATAACAAGTCTACCAAAAGCGATATAGATGATTATTTCGCCGAAGAATCTTAAATAGGAGTAGATAGTGTCACTGACAGGTAAAAATTTCAGTATAAACTCTTCAAAAGCGACGTACCCTGTCAAAAAGTAAATCATTTTTTAATTTTTCCTTGCGGAGTGACGACGTGCGTTTGGACTTTGACGTGCGTTCCTTATATCTGAAGAAATACCCTATCAAAAACCCTGCGCCGCTGTTGCAGGCTACTGGCTTGTGGTCAACTAAAACCCGTTTTTAACTTTACCTTGCGGCGTAACGACGTGCGTTTGGACTTTGACGTGCGCTCCTTACCGTAAGGAAAAATTAAAAATTCCAAAGAGAGAGATCTCTGTCCAATAACGCTGCCAATTGCTCGTTAAATGGCTTAAAATACGCCATCTGGCGTTCACGCGTCTGTGGATTAATCGGCGGAGGGGCTGAATCCATATTTTCCGCAGGCTTGTCGTTCCAATCCAGAACGGCTTTTCTCAACTTGTAAGCAGTGGCATCGGGTAGCAATTTCCGAATCGCTTTTCTGAGTGGATTGTGAGATGCCAGAAACTGTGTAAAGAAAAAGTTGAATTTTTCGGAACGCGGCAGCGTGGCTTTGTTATGCCGTTCACCTATTGTGGGCCTGAAATTCCCACTGACTCCCATACGATCAAAGAGTTGCTGACAGACAGCTTCGGCGTTCTCCTTCAAATCATCGGTTAAGACACAATGCACGTGATTGGAGCCAAATTGGGTCATCAGACTCTTGACATGTGGGTAATAGATGCCGTTGTATTGATAAGCACATTGTCGCCATTTAAACCAGCCTTCGTTCAGACGCGATTCCTCGGCAGCCAGTGCCTCTTCATAAGTTTTGATGTTCTCCCACCCTCTCCGCCGAGCCCACCAATAGGCAGAATAGGCACGTGCCACAGGTTCCCGTAGAAGAACAACGATGTGTATATGCGGATTGTGTTCATAAATCCGTTGCATGATGTCCGGCGAATGCATCACCATTACATTCTTAGCGATCAGATGTTTATCCTTAATCTCATCGTGGTTCGCGAGCTGGAGTTCACTCCTACAAAAGTATTTCCTAAAAGCCCATTCATATCCGCGCGTATATTCACGCGCCTGCAGGAAGAACGTCATCTCTGGTTGGGCATGCGTGTGGATATCGGGATGCTGCGCCAAGTAGCGGAGGAGTGAAGAGGTCCCCGCCTTCTGTGCGCCAACAATCATCAACTGAATTTTTCCCAAGTTTTCCATGGTATCGGTTTCCCAATCAGTTCGCCGAGCACCTGAACATCAGGCGTGTAATAATCGATTAAACGGTGCTGCGTTTCTTCTGACATTTGATTTTTTTCATCCGTTTGTGTGTTCAATCGGAGATAGAGCGGTTCAATTGTTCGTCTTATGGATCGCAACGGGATATGAATGATCGGTTTGTTATGCGTCCACTGTCGCAATCGAAACCGGAAGTCCCTATATTTTCGATGCAACTCAGAATTTCGCATCTGCTGGGTCCGATTCGTTACTTTAAACCCATAATCGCTATAAAAAGCGGTGTCAATACCAGCGAAGTCACACAATTTTTCCATAGCATCCGCCGGTTGTGCCGCGAGTTCCTCATAAAAAAGGATGTGGACACGCTCTGGACCGAATCGGTTAAAATAGTGCTTCAGATAGATAGTATAACACCCCTGTTGGAGTGTTTGCAAGTGCTGTTCTTCTGTCTCTTCATGGCGATTGGTAGCAGCGAAAAGCAACTCAACATACGCGTCGAAACTCAAATTTTGGGACAACTTGCCAATTTGCTTTGCGAATCGATACCAAGAGATTAACCTGGAAATCGGTTCACGGAGACTGAAGACTAACTTTGCATCGGGTAGCGATGTGGCAATTCGCTCACGGGCCTCGTCACAATATAGATAGTCGGGGGTGGATTCCATCCGAAGCTGCGTTCCATCAGCATCCGGAAACAAAAGATTGTATTCCTCAACATCATCTTTATACCGGTATTTTGAAGGAAGCGGATAATCGCGACTGAGAAAGAACCGAGTCTCCTTGTAAGTGGCAGCGCAAATAGCAGGATGATCCGCCAAGTAGGCGAACAGCGACGTTGTCGCCGCCTTCGTGGTGCCTCCTACGATGAGATAGCGATAGTCCGCAACACTTTTTAAAAGATTGAACCTGGGCATCTTCCCACTTTGTTCCACAATCAACTTCCGACTTAAAATTTAATGAAAAAGAACGTAGCCTGCAACAATACGCAGAAATACCCAAGCAAAAACACGCAGGCGGATTTTTGCAAATTACTTCAAATTCCAGTAAACCTACATACTTCCCGACAGGGCTAAATTAAAAATTAGAACCAAGATACCCGTGTTCTTCGGAGGAGATACGTCAGGTTCCCAACAGCAAGCAGCGCGGTGATTGATACAGACAACGCGACAGATAGAAGCCACCACGTTTCCATTAATCCGTACGCCAGTAGAAAATTAAGGATTGCCATCGTCACCATATTTGTGAAGACAGCGCGATAGGCTTTTTGGGCGTAAAGCCCGGCATTTAGGACAGGTATCAGACAGGAGAATATCATTCCTGAACTGAGCCAAAAGAGGAGTTGTCCTATCAATTCAATTGACGTTTGATCGATGGTTCCTCTTCCATACAATAGCCAACTGATCCTTCCGTGAAATACCAGCAAGATCAAGGTTACTGGAAATCCGATGATGATAGCCGTGCGTGCGTTGCGGTTGAGTGTACGCCCTAATTCCATTCTATTACTAGCTGTCGGAAACCGTCGGTTGTCGGAAACCGTCGGTAGATCGTTGTGGCAGCTGCTATCGTTTTCACCTGCCACACACTGCTCTTTACTGATTGCTGACTGCTGACTGCTGACTGCTATTCTTGCCATATCGGGCAAGCCGGTAGTCGCAATACTGATACCGATGAGGGTTTGTAATGCCGAAAAGATCTGGAAGGCAGACTTATAGAGCGTAATCGCTCCGCTTCCAAGTTGCGAGACGAGGTACACCTCAACGAGTAAGCGGTTTACGATTTGCCGTATTCCGAAGCCAAGCGTCGGCAGGGTAACCGTGTTTTTTAGATCACGCAGCGTGTCCCCAGAAACGCCTGTAAACGCATACCGATGCCCCGTGCGATATACGCCGATGCACAGCCACGCAAAATACGCGATAAATCCCCCTGTGTATGCCATTGCCACCCAGTTTTCGAGGGTTTGTGTATTCCACAGCATCAGAAATATAAACGCCGCGGTGCCGGCGGGTAGGGCATTTCGGAGTGCAACCGTCTTGAAACGCTGCTGACTGTTTAGGAAAGCCCCCAAGACAGTGCTACCACATCCGAAGATCAGGAGCGGTGCACAAAATCGCAACAGGGTCGTAGTTTTCAGGACATCAACCGTCGATTTCGATAACAATCTGCTCACTATCCAGGGAGCGAAAACCTCAATCAGAATGAAAATCCCGAAGCCAATACTGAGCAACAACATTAGGAGACTATTGGTGAAACGCTGGTATTCCGTGCGAGTCATCTCCTTCTCGTTTGAAACAAAGACTGGAACGAGACTGAATTTAGCCCCCTCTCGGACAATGGTATCCACCAATAGCACGACCGTTAATGCTGTAGTGAGTGCGTCCGCTGTATCACTGAATCCGAAGCGTTTTGGAATCAATAGGACCCGGACGAGAAGACTCAACCCCATTCCAGCCAGGGTAATCCCCATGACCCAAAACGTTTTATAGTGGCGTTCGGCGTTCGGCGTTCGGCGTTCGGTAGATTCTTGTGGCAGGTGCGTATTTCTTGATGCCATGACTCGTCTTTACCGACTGCCAATGGCTGACGGCTGATGTCCAGTTCATTTCCAGCTTTCGGGTAGATTTTTGCGAATTTCGATGTCAGTAAACAACGTGGAAGCTCGTGGTCCAACGGACTGTGCCCATGTTGCCATTCTTTCCAAACCCTCCGGAAGCGTGACCTCCGAGGTTTTTCCAAAGACTCCGTAGAACTTTTCGTGTGTGCAATAGGCATGTTTAACCTCTTCCCTCGCACGCACATTGATAACACGGACTTCCTTTCCCATCGCTGTCATCACCAAGTCTGCCAATTCGTTGACAGAAACATGTTTATCCGAGCCGAGGTTAAAAACTTCTCCTGATGCTTCGGGTATATCCACAGCGTGGGCGATATGCGGAGCGACATCGGCGATATGTGTGAAAGCGCGCGTCTGCTCACCGTCTCCAAAGATAACTAAAGGTTCCCCTTGCATAATATTATTCATAAAAATACCAATGACGTTTCGATACTTGTCACCGATATTCTGGAGTTCACCGTAGACGTTGTGCGGACGGAAAATGGTATAATCCAGATCAAAGAGTCGTTTTGCGGCAACAAGTTCCTGTTCAACGGCGTATTTAGCGATACCGTAGGAATCTTCGGGCATTGGCGTAAGTGCTTCGTGCATCGGGAGTTGGTTCGCGCCGTAAACAGCGATGGAAGAGGTGAACACAAACCGCTTGACATTGTAGTTTATGGCTGCATTGATGAGGTTTACACTTCCGATGAGGTTGTTCTGGTAGTTAAATCGTTTGATGAAGTGACTGAGTCCCTCCGCTGCATACGCGGCAAGGTGATAGATATAATCGAATTGATACTGCTTACAGAGTTGATTTATTAGCGAAACATCAAGGATGCTGCCTTCAACAAAAGTTGCGGTAGGGTTCAGGTTCTCACGGAAGCCGCCGCTCAGATCATCAAGTGCGACAACGTCTGTATCTCCCTGGCGAAGAAGTTCATCAATTACGTGCGCGCCCATAAAGCCCGCACCGCCTGTGACCAATGCTTTTTTAATTTTATCTTGCGGTTCGGTCAGGTCGGTTTCAAATTTGACGTTCCTTTCCGTAGATCCGCCCTCCATTTCATTACGGGCTGCGTGCTTTGTCCGACCTTTAAGAGGTTCTTGCATACCTAATTTTCCTTTATTTCAGTATGACGAGTCGTCTTGTCTGTTTGAATGTCGGCGTTTCTAACTCACAAATGTAAACGCCACTCGCCACCTGTTCTCCTAACTCGTTTTTGCCGTCCCAATACGATGCTTCACCGCGGCTCAAGTAATACCCAGCAGTTTGATGTCCAGCGAAGAGTGTCCGCACCATACGTCCTGAGGCATCATAGATGCGTATCGTGATGTCACTATCTTTTGCGAGTTGGTACGGGATCCACGTCTCTGGATTAAACGGATTTGGATAGTTGGCATGGAGTTTTGTATCTAACGGTTCTTCAATAGATATCAACCATACTTTTAAAAAACGTTTGACTAATTCCTTATGTGTAGCATTTGTTGAGACTTCTTCAATCTTTCCGTAAAAGGAAACGAGCAACGCGGTGTCAGCATCCGATAAACGGCTTTCAGTAGATCGATACTCCTTATGATATGGTGCGGCTGCAGTCTCTCGGTTGCTCTCAACCGATCTGAGAATCCAGACGAGATCTAAAATACTTACTTCACCATCTTTGTTGACATCTGTCCGAGGTTTTGTTGGTGGACTTTCCCCGAAATGCTTAACAACCAGAACAAAATCAAGTATATCTACTCGACCATCCTGATTGACATCTGCAGAGAGAGTTGTTCGTCCGTCAGCCTCAACAACTCGTAATACTTGGTTCACGGGTACATCCTTCAATATTTGAACGATGCCGCTGGGCCAATGGATGATCAGTTCACTGACAGTTTGGTTCTGGGCAAGTCCAAAATGGATGCGTTTCTGGTCTTGTTGACACCAATGGATACCGCCGCCGTTTTCTCGGAGCTGGGTCTTGCCATCAGGCGTCGTCGCGAAAAGCCTTGCTCCAATTCCATCCCGATTGGAAACGGTTCCTTCTAAATCAATCTGAAGCCAGTTATTGCCACCACCGGTGTTGTGGAAAAGTTGATCTGGTCCGTCGTTAAAAGGGAAGCCTCCATAGCCATTGGTAACGAAAAGGTCGAGATACCCATCGCGATCGTAGTCAGCCATTGTAACACTGTGTCCCTTGCCTTGTACGTTAGCTGCAGCTCCACCTGCGTCAGGCACTTGAAGGAAGGTGCCATCCCCTTGGTTTTCATAAAGTTGATTGGGAAGATTCCCGGCACTACTTAACCGGACGATATATAAATCCAGATCCATATCATTATCAAAATCGCCAGTCGTGACAGAGCGTCCACCCAGGAACTCGTTAGGTCCGTTGGCAGTAATTTTCCTACGAAACCCATTTCCGGTATTGATTAAAAGGACAGATGCTGGATTGTAGAAAAGCTCCGTCGGAGAAAAGTTAATCCGTTCCACCTCAGATATCGACCCTTCCGTTGAAACAACTGCATCGAAACCGGTCCAATTGTTCGTATGTGACATCTTATAGTATAACAGGGTCCACTTCTCTGTTGCAGGATCATATCCTATATAAATGCCAAATAAATCAAATTCGGGACGTTCTTCCAAACCGATAACTTTAGGATCATCAGGAGATAAAACAAATTTAAAGGTTCCAGCATTGCGAACCGGATCGGCCCCTGCAAATTCACCGTCAAATTCTGCCAACCGATGCCCGTCAGATCCAATAGATATGAGAGATGGACGCGGTTCCCAAACCGAATAAATTTCAAAACGTACATCGCCTTCTGCTTTAAAACTGACTCCCTTTTCGCCTCGGTTATTTCGAATATTGAGCCTTAATGTCGCGGCATCTACCTGTTCAACGTAAGAATTATAGACACCTCGAACCAGAAAGGCATCTGAGCGCAAATCACCATTGAAATCAGCATACACAGCATCATAAACGCTGTATTGTTCAGGGAAATTAAATGTTGACCCTAATTCTTGAAAAGGGGTAACCGATATATCATACACCCCCCGTGGGTAAGGTCCACCACTCACAATTAGGTCCATCTTCCCATCCCCTGTTATATCAGAAAGGTTGGCAAATTCCACACTGTCTTGGAATAACGATTCATGGGGACCGCTTACCCCGAAAAATCCGGTTTGTTCCTGTTGAAACAATATCGAGGCGATGGGTGAATCGATATCTGTTCTGAGTCTACCCGTTAACATGAGATCTAATTTCCCGTCGTTATTGAAATCCATCCAAATAGGTGTCCGTCCTCGCATCAGTGGGACATCAACACCAAGCTCAGAACCCCGCTCAATAAGCATACCATTCTCGTTCAGATAGAGATGATTTTCACTCTTTGGGTCGGGAGCCCTAACGCGTCCTCCGTAACTCCCGGATAGCAGAATCAGATCTTGGTCCCCATCATTGTCAAAATCTGCCCATGCCGCGCCGTGCGTATCCACAGCTGGATTCGCGTTCCAAACCGTGTCAATAATGTCCGTGAAAGTTCCATCACCGTTGTTACGATAGAGACTCGGTTTGTGCCTGTGATTGGTAGCCCATAAATCCAAGTAGCCATCGCCGTCAAAATCCGCCCAAGCGTTGCCCCAACTTTCACCGATTCGTGTAATTCCAGCCTGTTGTGATACCTCTTCAAACTGAATATCACCTGACGCAGGGGATAGCAAGCAGAAAATGGGCAACAACGAAATAGTTATCAGTTTTAAGAGAGGATTTGGTTGAACAATATGCTTCTTTAACCGACAACCGACAACCGATAACTGATAACCAACAGAATAGATAGGCATTAAAATGCTACAAAAATTGTTGATAGACATTCATAATCCTTTCATAGTGGACATCGGCATTAAACTCTGTCTCCATCTTTTGGCGACCCATGCGCCCCATCTCGACAGCCTCGTTCTTATGCTCAGAAATCCATAGAAGACGCTCTCGAAGTGCTTCTCGCCCACCCGATGGAACGAGAAACCCATCAACGCCATCTACGATGAGTTCTGGAATCCCACCTATATCAGCACCAATGACCGGCTTGCCGTAAGCATAGGATTCTAAAACAGACATCGGACAGTTCTCATACCACTCTGATGGCAAGATTGTACAGATGCTATTCAGAATGAGTTCCCGGAGCTCATCGCCCTGCTTAAAACCGAGGAGGTGAATATGATCACATGCGTTCTCTTTAACGATCCGCTGAATCTCGGGCATTGCTTCACCATCGCCGACGATGTAGATCGGGACTTGCTTGAGCGGTGCTGCCGCTTCTATCAAGGTCAAAATCCCTTTGCTCCGGTGCACCCGTCCGAAGTAGAGGATATAGTCTCCTACGTCGAAATTCGGTGTGATGTTAGAGACATCGACAAAGTTATGAACGGTTGAGATTTGGTCTTCCGGGATGCCGTGTGAGATCATTTTTTTCCGAAGGAAATGAGAGACGGAAATGAAATGGTCGAATTTCTTGACGGCACCGAGGATGCGTGATACATAAGACTCCGTGACGCTCAACGCAGTCCGTGCAAGTGAACCCCTGTTGCACCGTTTTGGGAGCGCGCGCCAAAAGTGTTTACCTTCACACGCCTCGCAAATTTCATCGTTTGAGAGATGGCTATAAACTGGGCAGGTTAACTTGTACTCATGTAACGTCTGAATGAGCGGAATTCCGTCTTTTTTTAGTACTTCCAAGATTGAAGCAGTAAGTTTACCGTAGTAGATATGGAAATGCGCGAGGTCGATATCCGTGTCTTTCAATAACCGTCGAATTGATTTAACGGCATCGTGTGAATATAAAAAGCGCAATAGGTCCCCTGCTCCGGGATGCTCGAAGTCGGCACCGCGCGGGAAATAGTGTTCCCATTCGGAGGGTTCGTTATTAGGGTTTGCCGCTGTGAAGGGCACGACCCGATGTCCGTGTTTTTGCAATAACTCGGCGAGGGTAAAGAAGTACCGATCGGAACCGCCACGGACATAGTAGTTTTGTGAGACGTTCAGAATTGTACTTTTCATTTTCACCATCATTCACTCCTGCTATAGATCGATGAGAAGTGCGGCGATCCGCGCATCTGCGAACGGTTTATAATAGACTGTGCCTATCTGTTTGGTCGTCAGCACCGGATCAGCAGCATCTACAATAACATTCGCTATCTCGGTAGTATCTGAATTTCCCCACCAATTATTGGTTACTATCAAGTCAAATTTTACATTCAGACGGAGTGCGAAGATATTTGTGTTCAGATTGTTGTTTTGAATAATAGATTGGACATTTTCACAGAAGATACCTGTCTCGTTTTTGGTGATATTGTTTTTCTCAATCTTCGGACGCGTTTGGCGTCCGATAGTGCTGATTCCGATATGATTGTCCGTCGAGGGCGATGGCGGTTTTATTTTCACGAAGGATGCACGCTGCTACAGTCGGGGATGTCGTTTTGATGTCAAGGGCGACTGTGGCATGTTCGATAACCGCCCCTCTGACAAAACTCTCTAAACCGTGTGTGTGGTCAAAGACGATACCAATCCAATCGCCGGGGGTAGGTCCAACATTATCCGATGTGAGATGCACAAGTCGAGTTACTGGGTCTTGATCTAAAGGTGTTCCGATCTTTAAAATACCTCTTACTGTGAGAAGGGCATCCCGTCCAAATTTAACAGTCGTGCCGGGTGGGATGTTGAGGGTTACATTCTGTGGAATCTCCACTGTTCCCTGTACAATATACGTTTTTTCGGGGTCCCACGTTTCATTCTCAGTGAGTCGATGATCTTTAAGAACAACTTCAGCATTATCTCCAGGGGGTCCGAGAATCGGGGTTTCTTGCGTCGTACAGCCTATACCCACCGCTAAACCCAAACAGAAAATTAATAGGTAGTATATTAATCGAATTATCATTTTTCTTTCGCTGCTTCCTATTTTGTAGGGTTCGTTGCAGTTTATGGAGATTTTCATCAAAAAATTTGGATACGAATGTTGATCTTAGCCACAATACTTTAGAGTCTTGGATCAACCGCCTCACTTTCGAGTGCCAGAATTCCGAACACACATTCATGAACACGAGACAACGGTTCACGATGCACAAAACGTTCAAGTGCCTCAACACCCAAGGCAAACTCTCGGAGTGCGAGGGAACGTTTGTGAGAGAGTCCACGGGAACGTAAGCGTTCTAAATTTCGAGGTAATGTATATTCAGGTCCATAGATTATCCGCAGGTATTCACGACCTCGACACTTTACGGCGGGTTGGACCAATCCTCGCTTGCCTTGAACAATAAAATCCAGAGGCTTGATGACTACGCCTTCACCGCCCTGCTCGGTGAGTTCTTCCCAGCGATGGATTGCCTCAGTTTGGCTTGTGTCATCGCTCAGATCAACCACCCCGTAGGGAGTTGCCAGCAACAGGGTGTCCTCAGAATTTTGACAGAGTTTGCTAAGCATTTCCATGTGCCACAGATGGTCTTTGTTGAAATACACCTCGCCCTCTGTCGCAAGTAGGTGGAATGGAGCCAATTTTAGGTCTGCAACGGATTGGACGTGCCAGCAGTATTGCTGATAAGCCTTGATATATTCGGTTACTGCCTTTGCGCGTTGACGATAATCATCCAATATAAAATTTGCTTCAATGCCTCGTTCGGCAGCCGCTTCCAAGGATGCAACTGCTTCCTCCAACGCGACACGAGCCGATGCGCCTACCGACGCATATTGTTGACGTAACAACTCCTGAGCCTTGACTGACCAAGGCATTAATTCACAATCAAAACAGATCCAATCTGTATTGAGCGTCTCCCAATAACCGGCTCTGTCCACTGCAGTTTTCACCTGTTTCAACAATTCGGTTTCAATATCAGCATCATTAAAGAATCGTCTGCCGGTGCGTGTGTAACAGATACCAAGGATGTTGTCCGCAATACCAAACCGATTTTTTGCGGTTTCTGGATCACGGCAAACGACAACGACAGCGCGTGACCCCATGTGTTTTTCTTCCCAGATGACCTTGGATATGCCCTGCTTTCGATAATAAGTGAACGCTTCCGTTGGATGTTCGAGCACATCTGGTTTGTTCGTTGTTTCGGTTGGAGACATGGTCGGTGGCAGATATATAAGCCATTTTGGGTTTACAGCGAAACGACTCATTACCTCCAGTGCGGTTATTGCATTCTCTTCACGGATTGTGACGTTGTGATGTAATCGGGTGCTGATAATACGTTTTCCGAGGACCTCATCAATGTTTAGGATATCATCAGACCGCTGCGTTTCGACAGGACGGAGTCCGGAATCCGAGTTCCCTCCGACAAGAAGTGGCTTAGCCGGTTGATAATACATTTGGTGTGCTGGGATAGACACGAGTTCTTTTTCAGGGTATCGCAATGCTGTTAGTTTTCCACCAAAAACACATCCGGTATCAACGTTGATTGTTCGATTTACCCATTGCGGCTCGGCGACTGGCGTGTGTCCATAGACAACCATTGCATTGCCGCGATACTCATCAGCCCAATTGCTCCGAATCGGCAAGCCGAATTCATCGGTTTCGCCAGTTGTTTCGCCATAGAGTGCAAATTCACGCACGCGTCCGGATGCCCTGCCCTGTAATTCCGCCTTCATTCCAGCATGCGCAACGACCAACTTCCCGCTGTCAAGTACGTAGTGGCTCACCAAGCCATTTAGGAATTCCGTGATTTGCGTCCTAAATTCGGCAGATTCTTCCTCCAATTGAGAGAGCGAATCCGCCAATCCGTGTGTCGGATTCACATTCCTGCCGCGAAGCGCGCCAACCAACTTTACGTCATGATTCCCCGGCACACAAAGGGCTACTCCGGTCTTTTGCATTCCCATGACTAAGCGCAATACTTCGGCGACTTTTGGACCTCGGTCAACAAAATCCCCAACGAAGATTGCTTTCCTGCCTTGCGGTGACTCAACAATGGTTTCACCGTTTGGCGACGTTGAGATTTCATAACCGAGTTCTTTGAGCAATTCGACAAGTTCATCGAAACAACCGTGAATATCACCAATGATGTCAAAGGGTCCCTGCTCGCTTGTGCGGTTCACCCACAATGGCTGTCTTTCTACACGGGTAGTTTCAACAGCCTCCGGTGTGGACATGACATAGGTGAAGCGCCGAAAACCTTCGCGTTTGAGATTGCGCAGCGAACGGCGGAGTTGCTGGCTCTGTTGGCGAACGACGTGAGGTTTTAAATTTCGGTCGGGACGTGCCTCGTTTCTTTCCTGACAGAGTTTTGTCGGCATGTTAAACACAATGGCAACGGTTAAGCAGTGGTATTCGTGCGCCAGTGCCAGCAAAGGCTTCCGTGCCTCAACCTGGACGTTCGTTGCATCAATGACTGTTAATTTCCCTGCAGCGAGTCGTTTCGAGGCGATGAAGTGCAGGACCTCAAATGCATCGTTTGTTGCAGTCTGGTCGGTCTCATCGTCTGAAACAAGTCCTCTGCAGAAATCCGATGAAAGAATCTCGGTCGGTTTAAAATGCTTATGTGCAAAGGTGGACTTGCCTGACCCAGAAGGTCCAATAAGAATTACAAGTGAAGGTTCAGGAATTTTCATATTTTAATTTTACCTTGCAGATAAGCAACAGGATTTGTACTTGACGTTTTTCGTGTTCGAGCCGAAAAATACCCAAGCAAAACATCCTTCCACTCCGTTTCAGGCTTGTGCTTTGGATTATGGAACTGCGTCCGTTCTATTCATCAATTCCTTGGGTAAAGACCGCCATCTGCGTCGGTGGACCAACGTCTTCAGTCTCTGGTCCGACCGGGTGAAATGCGACGGTGTAATCGAAGCGTTTAGCAACATCTGTTGCCCAAGATTGAAACTCGTTCCGTGTCCACTCGAAACGGTGGTCTTTATGTCGAAAGGGTCCAGCCTGCAGATTCTCAAATTGGACGTTGTACTCTATGTTAGGTGTGGTCAACACAACCGTCCGAGGACAAGCAAACTCGAAAATCACCCGCTCAAAAGCGGAAAGTCGTGTCAAATCTAAGTGTTCGATTACCTCTATAACTGCAGCTGCATCGTATCCAACCAAGCGTTTATCTCGATATCCGAGCGATCCTTGGAATAGGCGAATCCGCTTTTTCTGTTTCTCAGGTAACCGATCGTAATGGAGCCGTTCCTGCGCGATTTTCAGCACATGATGTGAAACGTCCATTCCGACAATCTCCTCAAACCGTTCCTCAGCCAACAATTTACGAAGAAGTTTTCCTTCACCACATCCCAAATCAAGAACACGTCTCGCGCCAGACTTTTTAAGGACTTCAGTGACGCTATGTAAACGGACTTCGTTTAGACCGATACGTTCTTCGACGAGTTCTTCTTGTGCTTGACGGTATTCGTCAGTCTCTTGAGCATCTTCTTCACGCAATTGGACAAGTGCCTCACGAGTGAGTTGCCGTTGATGCTTCAAGTAGCGACGGACAATAAATTCTTGTTCTGGATGAGCGGAGAGCCAGTTATCACCATGCTTTAAGAGTTTTTCGATTTCTGCATCGCCAACCCAGTAGTGCTTCTCATCGTCAAGGACAGGAATCAAAACGTAAAGGTGTGTGAGGAGTTCGCTCAACGAACAGGTCTTTTCGAGTGTTACCGTAAAATAACGGCTTTCGCCCCAATCCGGAAATTGTGTATTTAGCGCGTGCTGTTCTGCCTGAATTGTATAACCGAGCGGCTCGAAAAGCCGCCGCAACAACTTCTCTCCGCCGCGACACGGCAGAATGGATAACTTCGCGCTGAGAGGAATCGCAGTCTTCACGAGTTCTGGACGTTCTTTGCACTTGGCGGACAACGCGCTGCTAAATACCCGTGCGATTGCAACACTCAAAAACGACGAAGCGACGTAAGGGCGATCATTGACGTACTGTGATAGCGCGAAATTTTCCGAAACCTGCCTGCGAGGTCGGCGGACAAGTCCAACCGAATCAACGTCGAGCAGCAGTGCTACCGTGCACATTCCGGTATGTGCCTCCGGATAAAAGACATGTGCCTGACCAAAGGGAAGCCCAAAGGATTGGATTCTCGCTGGGTGTTTATGCAACAGATAACCGAGGTCTGTCGCAGGAGAATATGTGGTTGATATTGTCAACAGCATATTTTAATTTATTGCCTCTGGGCACCGCTCCATTTCATTACGCGGTGGTCTCTGGTTAATTCGAGAACCCGCTTTAGATGATGAGAGGTCACTGACTTTACCAAAAACCTGCGTGAAACGAAATTAGGTTTCTTTAAATGGCATAATTTGTCTTCGCTTTACTTATGGAACATAACCCAGATTTAATCGTTAGAAAATCCTCAGCGGTGCAAGCATTAGATAATACAAATCAGCCCTTAAGTCCACCTACATTACATTATACCTTCCTTACTGGAGCCCGTCAAGTCTTTACAGCGTCTTTCAGAGACATTCGATCCCCAGTTGTCAGTTTTGGGATTCAGTAAGTTCCAATGCATGACATTTGTTTTAAACCTCAAAAAGCAGTATAATAGAATCAACCTTTCTTATCTAACATTTCACACTACCAAATATGATGGAAGCCACGCTCGGAGGATATTGTAAAATGGCGGATTTTGATTCTCACTCATATACACCGGTATACCCGGGTCCAAACGACGATCTGCTTGAGGCACAAGCACGAGTTTGCACGGGACCGCACCAGACGCGTCCGTTAGGTATAAGTCCTTCAGATTTTCCCCAACCGGAGCCACTACTTGAAACGCTTCTGAAATCCCTTAGAGGCGAACTCCCGGAATCGGATGCAACTTCAGAGGCACAGATGGGTGCGTTTTTTGCGGCGATGACACTCCGCGCCTATTTCCCAAAAGCAACACAGTGGAGTCCAGCAGAACAAGCGGCATTTCGTAAATACCGTTCAGCACTGACAGAGCAACTGCCTCCGGAAATTCAATACCTCATGAACCCTGAGCACGGCTATGTACCCGCGAATTCGACAGAAGCACTGGTCGTAAATGCGTTAGAAAAGATTCTACGGGCAAAACATTTAGGCTATACCGAAACCCGCGAGATGTGTAAAGCCATCCTTAGCGATGACGTGAAACCCGCTTTCAAAGGTGCTGCGCTTATCGGACAAAGAATGAACCGCGAGACCTATCAGGAGGTGCGAGGGTATCTTGATGCATTTTTCGGACCCGAAGCGGTTGAACCGATTGACATTGCGGAATTAACACACTTTGGGCAACCTTATGACGGCGCAACTCGCTACTTTCGCCCGACCTTGTTCGTCGCTGCAGTGCGTGCCGCACTCGGCGAAGCATCACTCCTCCACAGTGTCGATGCGATGCCCCCGAAAAATGGTGTAACAGAGGAAACTATCCTGAAGGCACTCGGCGCGAAAACGCAATTATCACTTGCCCAGACGGCTTCACTGATTACAGATGAGTCGGTGGGATTCGGATATATCAGCCAGCGCGAGTACTGTCCGTCCGCCTATAACTTGCGCGAACTGCGGGTACACATCAAGAAACGTCCACCTTGGGCTGCGACTGAGAAAGCACAACAGTTCTTTTCGGCACGAGAAGCAAACTACATGGTGCTTGGCTATTATCACATCGGTTACGAGAAACCACTGCTCCAATTGGCGTGGGAACGTGGATTTGATGCGGCGGTTGCTGTGAAGGGAGAGGAAGGGACAAGCCACTACGCACTCCGACTCGGGAAGCCTTCTACGAGCGATAGGATGGCAATCAACTACTCTCAAGGCTTCCGTCGTGTAAACGATACCCGTGAAGATTTTGCGTTGGATATCGATCCAGAGATTTATGGATTTGACTATACGCGAAGCCCACGTCCAGAGATTGTCAGTGCGGCGGCATTTGCAGAAGCCGGTGTGGCGGCACTCTCCGGCGAAAAAGGGCATATCTACGACAGGATTCTCCTAAACACAGCGATGGTAGATTACCTGTTAGGAATTTGCCCAGAACCTAAAGATGCGCTTGCCCGCGCCCAGTCAGTAATGAAGGATGGGAGCGCGTTGAAGCGTCTGCAGGCGTATATAGCCGCCAGTCATCAGTCATCAGTCGTCTGAATCAGGATTTGCAGGATTCAAGGATTTGCAGGATGAGAGCGGGTCAGTTCTCCGTCAGCAAGAGGGAATGGAAGGTTGGAAGACTGAAAGGGTGGGTCCCCCATCTTCCTCCCTTCCAGCCAATTCCTTCCAACCCAACGCTGATGGTTTCCAATATGCTGAAAGCTGACAGCCGATTAAATGTAACCCGTTGAACCATCGGGTCGGATGGGGCTGGTGCGCTGCCAATGGATGTATTCGTTGTCGGTGATCGCGGATTCGTCCACCTCTACACCCAAGCCTGGACGGTCACGCAATTCCAGATAACCATCTTTTGGTAGATAAGGTTCGTCCACCCAATCGTTCCATTCCGTCTCGGTGGGCAAAAGATACTCAAGGATTTTGAAATTCGGGGTTGCGGCGGAGAAGTGGACATTAACAGCCGTTGCGAGTGGTCCCATCGGGTTATGGGGTGCGACACTGACGTAGTGTGCTTCGGCAATTGCGGCAATCTTCCGCATCTCTAACAGCCCGCCACAGACACAAATGTCCGGCTGAATGATGTCAGCCCCTTGTGCCGAGATAACATCCAGAAACTCAAAGCGCGTATAGAGAGATTCGCCTGTCGCGAGCGGCACTTGCATCTGGGCGCGCAGACGCGTCCACGCGGGCATGTGTTCGGGTCGCAGCGGTTCCTCATAGAAATACGGATCATAGGGCGCGAGCGCATTTGCGAGTTGAAGTGCACGAATCGGCTCGAAGATCTTGGCGTGAGGATCGAAGGCGATCTCCCAATCTGCGGGTGTGTTATTCCGAATTTGCTCAAAATAGGTGGCGGCGGCATCACAGACGCGTCCCCAACGATCTGCATCTGGATCGAGTTGGTAAGGACTCGTCTTGAAAGCAGTAAATCCCCAATCTTCATGGAGTTTGTGTGCTTGATCGGCGGCTTCAATGCCATCCCTGCCACCGATACCACGGTAGATCCGGATACGGTCCCGAGCATGCCCACCGAGGAGCATGTAGACCGGTAAGCCCGCCGCTTTTCCACTGATGTCCCAGAGGGCATGATCAACAGCAGAAATAACAGCAAGCCCCGCACCGCCAGGTGGAAAACGGAACTGCTGATGCAGTTTCATCATTATGTATTCAATTCGCCTCGGGTCGTCCCCTTGAATCATCTCGAAGATGTAGTCCGCAATCGGTTCAACAGAGAGGTCGGGACCTGTAGAGTAGGCTTCACCCCATCCGTAAAGCCCTTCGTCTGTTTCGACTTTGATGAGACCGCGAGGTCGATTGCCAAATCGCGCCATAAAGGTTTTGATCGCTGTGATTTTCACGTTTTTAGCCCTTGCCTCGGTTACGGCAGAACGGAGCCTACCTCTGATTTTGTAGGTTTTCTGTGAATGCTTCCAGGCTTTGTACTCGGGGAGCGGATCGGAGCAACTCTTTCAAACGTTCCAAATCCTCAATAGTTTCAAGCCGTGGCTTTAAAGCTTGAACCGCTTCGGGTTGAAACTGATCGCTTAGGAGTGTCAGAATTGAGTCAATGGTCCCGGCTCTTTGACCGCGTTCGAGACCGCGTTCGAGACCGCGTTCGAGACCGCGTGCTTCCGCTTCTTGAATATATTCTTGGAAAAAAGGAGATTCTTGCATAATGCCCTCCGGTAAACGTTCTTCTATCAGTTGTCTGTCGTGAATCAACCCACCAAAGATGCCCAAAGCTGCAAGCAGTAGATTTATGTCCTCCGAACCCACATTTGAAACTACTGTTGCATCAACACACTTCTCGAACCACTGAAACTCGCTCATCTCTGAAGGCGGTTTCATTAACGGCGTGAGAGGTAACAAACCTGGCTCCTGCAATTCCAAAATTGATTCTCCCTCTATTTCAATCAGTCGCACCACTCTATACTGGTGCCTATACTCGCAATCATACCTCCGATATGCATAGAAACCTGGATCGTTTAGACCGGCACGGGGATGCAGATAGAGAACACTGCAATAGACATTCAACTGATGTTCCCTGATGAGAAATCCGTTATAGCCTGCGAAACGGAATTGCATCGGTTCTCGACTATCGAAAGTTTGGACCTCGTTGTGGAGGATAGCAGTCTCACCTGAGAATTGGACCTTCAGTGTGCTATCGGTGTGGTGCGTTTTGAGTGTAAGTTGCTCCGTTGCCAATTCTTCCAGTACTATCAGGTCTGGATACTCAAGAATATGCTCAGTGAAGGGCTTCGGGTAGCCCAGGGTCACAAATTTGGCGGCATTGTCGTAGCGCTGTCTCATAGAGATAGTATACCACAGCGCGCCAAAACCTGCCAATTTTTTTAACGTCTTACCAAGGGTGCGTCCGAAACGGTGACGCGGGTAACCCTTCCTTGTTGACGAGATTCGGTTCCGCACTTTGATGCCAACCGAATCGAACCGCGACCGGATTCGCAACAGCATCGCTGGACACAATGATAGTGTTACCATCAACCGTTGCAGTCGCTTCAACGAATTGCTTGTCCTCGCCTGCGATTTCAAACCATGTCAGTGGTTGTCTATCTCGTGCCATCAAGCCACTCCCGACAGAGTCAAAGTTCAGTCGAATTGTGTTTTCCTCTACCATCATCGACTTGTAAAGTGGACCAGAATGGGTTACATCTCCTCTGCCATACGTTTTCGCGAGTGCCAACAACGCAAGCCGCCTACCAACCTCCTGCTTGTTTCGAGGATGGATGTCTTGGAGGTTACCGACATCTGTTATTACAGCCATGCCGGTATGAGGGACGGATAACGTCGCGGCTTGTGCTTCCCAAATTGCGGGTAGAGAAAATGGGCTGGCTCCCCAACCGTAGTTAAAGGGAGCAAGTTGGACGAAATAGAAGGGAAAATCGCCCTGTCCCCAAACCTTACGCCACCCATTGATAAGTGCTTTCATC
Source organism: Candidatus Poribacteria bacterium (assembly GCA_021295715.1). NCBI lineage: Bacteria > Candidatus Poribacteria > Candidatus Poribacteria bacterium. The sequence goes on from JAGWBV010000050.1 coordinate 46,488, forward strand.
TTTTCGTGGTAGAGCATTCCGTCCTGAAGGTTCGACTCGCCTTGATACCAGAGTGCGCCACGTATAGCGTAAGGGACGATCGGATGCACCATGCCGTTATAGAGTCCGGTTGGTCTTGCATGATGCCTTAAAGGATGTCTGTTTTCAGGTATCTGTGTAAGGCGAGCGTTGGTTTCTAATGCCTTCCGTGTTTCCGCTATCCACGTTTCAATCTCCTTCATCTTTTGCGGAAGTTGCTCGCGATAGTTCGCATCCGCTTCTTGAATCTCTTTGGATATGGATTCAAGAGCAAGGACGGTTGTGAAGCCGACCGGTGGTGTCCACGGTTCAATGCGGGTGCCACCCCAATTGGTACTTATTAATCCAATCGGGACGTTGAGGTTTTTGTAGAGTTTTCTCCCGAAATAGTAAGCAACAGCGGAGAAATTCTCGATTGTTGTTGGGGTGGTTTCATGCCAGTCGGCTTCTACATCTTGCTGAAGCAGTCCGGAAGGTCTATGCGGAATGTCAAACAGTCGGATTGTTGGATAGTCTGCCGCAGCGATTTCTGCATCACTGTCCTTTGAGGCACGGACCGACCATTCCATATTCGACTGTCCGGAACAGACCCAGACCTCACCAAAAAGGACGTTCGTGAGCTCAAGTGCATTACTTCCAGCAACACGAAGCGTATAGGGACCCCCGGCTTGCGTTACGGGCAGTTTAGTTTGCCAGTCGCCTTCCGCGTCAGCAGTAGTAGTCGTTGAGAAAAGCGGATCAGCACCCTCGTTCTCGGTGCTAAGGGTTACAGTGATCTCTTCGCCTGCGGATGCCCAGCCCCAAATGGGAACTGGCATGTCGCGTTGCAGCACCATATTACTGCCGATGACGCGCGGCAGCGTAACCTCGGCATACACGAGGGCTTGTGTGAAGAGTGATAGGAAACCGATGAGAAATAGGGTTAATCGCTTCATATTTTTAATTTTCCTTGCGGTTCGGAGAGGGGTTTGGGTATTCACGTGCCTCTCCGTAGAGTCGCCCGGCGCGATGCTTGGACTGGGTTAATCTCCTCGTCCTTGAAGGCGTTCGGCGAGGTAACTGTTGCGTTGCATGACTTGATTGTTGCGGATACAGATGCCGAGTGCGCGTTTGGTCCCGACGATCACGACGCGTTCCTTCGCACGGGTGATGCCGGTGTAAAGCAGATTCCGCTGTAACATGAGATAGTGTTGCGTGTGTAAGGGGATAACAACGGCGGGATACTCGCTGCCCTGTGCCTTATGGATAGTCGTTGCGTAAGCCAAAACGAGCTCACCGAGGTCTGCTGTATCGTAAGCGACCTGTTTATCAGGGAACTGAATGTACACCTTTTTCTCAACGTTTTCAATCGCGACAACTCTCCCAATATCGCCGTTAAACACGTCATAGTCGTAGTTGTTGCGGACTTGCATCACCTTATCACCGATGCGGAAACCACCTGCGGTTTGAGATCGCCCCATAGGTTCCGACACTCGTTTGTAAGTCCGAACACCGAACCTCGATTTTTCTAAGGGATGGGATACTGGTGTTGTATACTCCGGGTTCAATACCTCCTGGAGGCGTTTGTTGAGGTTTTCAGTGCCGAGTGTCCCGCGCCGCATAGGGCATAGGAGTTGGATATCGTCCATCGGATGGTAATCGTAGTGCTGCGGTAGCCGATCGGCAATAAGGGAACATATTAATTCGGTAATTACCTCGGGATCTTCCTCCTCCATAAAAAAAAAGTTCCGATCTGTATCGCCCGTGAGTTCTGGGAAATCGCCTTTATTGATGCGATGGGCATTTGTGACGATCATACTCTCCTGCGCTTGGCGGAATATCTCGGTGAGTTGAATAACGGGTATCTTATGGGAATCAATGAGTTCTCTGAGGACATTGCCTGCGCCGACAGAGGGCAGCTGATCGGTGTCTCCAATGAGAATGACAGTCGTCGTCGGACGAATTGCCTGCATCAAACGGTTCATCAGGACGAGGTCCACCATAGATGTTTCGTCAACGATGACGACATCTGTGTCTAAGGGGTTCTGCCGATTTCGCTTAAACCCATTGTTCTGTGGAGAAAATTCAAGTAACCGATGAATGGTTTTAGCTTCGCTGCCGGTTGTCTCACTGAGACGTTTCGCCGCGCGTCCGGTCGGTGCCGTCAGGGTGATGCGTCTACCTTCTGCTCCAAACAGACGAATCATGCCGACAACAGTCGTTGTTTTACCGGTGCCGGGTCCGCCGGTAAGGATCATTGCGCGCGTGGCCATTGCAGTATGGATTGCTTCGCGTTGTTGTGGCGCGAAACGGATACCCATCTCGCTCTCTAATTGGGTGAGGGATGGCGTAGTGTTAGAGGACAGGGGAGCGATGCTTTGCCCTTGATCGAAAGCAAGGAGCCTCAAGAATTGGTTTGCGACTCCTAATTCGGCGTAGTAAAAGGGGGCGAGATAGATGGCGGATTGGTTATGGGTTGTCGGTTGTCGGTTATCGGGGGGGTGAAGATTGGAAGATTGGAAGTCTGGAAGGTTGGGATTCGCATCCTTCCCTTCTTCCTGCCCGCCGGCTCTATTGCTGACAGCTGAGGGTTGGTCGTTAGTCTCGTAATCACCCTGCGTCTCGTCTATGCCAATCTGTTCGTCGGTGTCCAAGAAGTCTTTAAAACCGGGATTAATAATTTCCTCTTTTTCGACGAGGGCAGAGATCCCCTGCTCAATCGCTTCCAGTTCCTGTTCAAGCATGGTTTGGCACGCCTCAATAAGCTCGGCATGGCGTTGGAAGACGTGTCCATCATCAGCCTTCTGGCTGAGAACATATTTGATTCCGGCTTGCACCCGTTGCGGGGCATCCTTATCAATGCCGAGTTTCTGTGCGATTGTGTCTGCGGTTACAAACCCGATACCATAAATATCATCAGCAAGGCGATAGGGATCTTCTGTGACGATCGGGATTGCGTCGTTTCCATAGGTTTTGTAAATTTTTGCGGCGTGCGCTGTGCTGACATCGTGCGATTGCAGGAAAAGCATGACGTTTTTTATTTCGCGTTGCGCTTCCCACGCTTCCTTGATAATTTGTACCCGCTTCCGTCCGATACCGGGGACGCGCGTCAATTTTTCAGGTTCGTTCTCAATGACATCCATTGTATCCATACCGAATTTACGAACGATGAGTCCGGCCATCTTGGGACCGATGCCTTTGATGAGACCTGAGCCAAGATATTTTCTTAATCCGACGACGTTCGCGGGGAGGATAGTTTCATACTTCTCAATCTGGAACTGTCTGCCGTATTTGGCGTTGTCGACCCATTCACCTTGTAGGAGAAGACTCTCACCTGGATTGATAGATGCCAAATTGCCGACGACAGTGATGAGTTCGGCATGGTCGCGCGCGGAAAGCCTTCCGACTGTGTAGCCGGTGTCAGGGCTTTCATAGACGATGCGTTCGAGTATCCCCTGTAGCATTTCCATTTTTTAATTCAGTCCTAACCGGAGGTATTAGGACACATTGATATTGGACGGCAATTTCTAAAAATCCGCCTTTCGTCTTTGGCTATAGGCTGCCGTCTTTGGCTAAGTTTTTTAAGACAATACATAGAGCGAACTACTGAAACAGGTGTGCAACTGGACAAGAAAACCCCGGCACGACATTCTCACCGGTGAGTGTATCATCACGCGTGAGCATCTCAATATCCGTCTCAGAACGATATACCGTCCCGGTTTGGGAAACAGGTTCAAGCACCCAGACGAGAGAAGTTCCCGCGTTCAAATATGCGAGTGCCTTCTCAGCAACGCGAGATTGGACATCCGAGGGAGAAACAACCTCAACCGCCAGATTAGGTGGTATAGGAAACCCCTTTGTTTTGTCGCCTGTCAACTGTGCGATCGCAACAAACGCGACATCAGGTTTCATGATACGTTCCCCAACCTGAAACGTGGTCTCCGCAGTGTACAAGCGACCCAGTTTATTTTTATATACATACGCGTCCAGGTATCGAATAACATTGACACTAATCTCACCGTGTTCTCTCGACGGCGGTGGCATTGGTACTAATTCTCCCTTAACATATTCATAACCCTCTACATCGTGCTCGAGAAACTCCTCCAACGTCATTTTCAGGCTTTCTGGCGGACGTATGCCTTGCTCAACTTCGTGGATTTCTTGTAGCGTCATGTCCTTAGTTCCTCCGTATAGAAAGTTTGCAAATGAACCAGAACCCTCTGGAACCCACTTGACGGACTTTAGAACATTTCACAGACTTTGAAACTTTTCCCAACCGAAGACGCTGAATGAGATCTATCCAATTTCCGTCATCAGTTTCCGAAAAGCGTTGAGTTGTGGGGCAATGATATGTGATGTATCCGTTTTGTTCTCAAGTGCTTCAACGGTTTTGAGACCGTTGCCTGTAATGGCGAGAACCGTAGGCTCATCAGGTCCAATGTGTCCACTCTCTATCAATTTTTTCGCGGCGGCGAGTGTGACGCCCCCAGCGGTTTCAGTGAAAATACCTTCAGTGGAAGCAAGGAGTTTAATGGCGTCCACGATTTCAATATCGGTGGCGTGCTCGCCAACCCCGCCGGAGTTTCGGACGGTATCAACAGCATAGATGCCGTCTGCGGGATTTCCAATAGCGAGCGATTTAGCGATCGTGTTGGGTCTAACAGGCTTTACAAAATCGCCATTCTCTTTGTATGTATTGACGATGGGTCCACAACCCTCGGCTTGGGCGACATGGATTTTAGTGTTCGGTTTATCTATTAATCCCAAAATGTGGAATTCTTTTAAAGCTTTGCCAATCTTTGTGATGAGAGAACCACCGGCGGCAGGTGCGATGATATGCGCAGGTGCTTTCCAGCCGAGTTGTTCGATCAATTCAAAGCAGAGGGTTTTCGAGCCTTCAGCGTAGAAAGGACGGATGTTGATGTTAACAAATGCCCACGGATAGACCCCGCCAATTTCACTACAGAGTCGGTTGACATCGTCATAAGTGCCGGTGATACCGACGACTGTCGGACCATAAACGACGGATGCAACGACCTTGCCAACTTCGAGATCCGCGGGGATGAAAATAAAGCAATTCAATTTCGCGATGGCAGCGTGCGCGGCGACAGCGTTGGCGAGGTTGCCAGTGGAGGCACAAGAAACAGTATCAAAATCGAATTCTTTTGCTTTGCTTAAGGCGACGGCTACAACCCGGTCCTTAAAAGAAAAGGTCGGATGGCAGACGGTATCATCTTTGATATAGAGTTCTTTGACGCCAAGGGCGTCTCCAAGATTTTTGGCTCGGACGAGAGGTGTAAATCCGGTGTTCGTGCCATCTGTCGGTTCACCATCTACCGGCAGGAGATCTGCATAACGCCACATGCTTTCTGGACCGTTTTCTATTGAACGCCTTGAAACAGATTTTTGTATCTCTTCATAGTTATAGTCTACTTCGAGGGGCCCGAAACAGAATTCGCAAACGTGAAGAGGCTCCTTGGGATACTTCTCACCACATTCACGGCATTTGAGCCCTAATACTTTTTCCATTTTTTTAATTTTCCTTTTTTAATTTTACCTTGCGGATAAGTAACGAGGTTTAAAACTTTAAGGCTTTCCGTGTTCGGGTTGAAGAAACACCCCAGCAAAAACCCCTCCACTTCGTTACGGGCTTGGGTTTTGGTTTCATGTTCCTAAGGAAAAAGAAACGTCAAAATGCACAAATCCAGTTACGAATTAACCGAAAACCCGCAAGAACAACGGACGCAGCGGCCCAGGGGACCGTAAATTAAAAAACCTTCAGAACCCGAAAACGACGACTTCACCAATGAAAGAAGTCGTCGTGGTGCACCATCATCAGAAGATTAAATTGTCAGTTTAACGCTAAATTCGTTCTTTCCAGATTGTAATGTGAAACGTATAAAAAGCGAATGTTCCCCTATCCATCTGACATCATCGACGTTGGATTCAGTTAATTGCAAACCTTCGTGATCGCCCCAGACTACTATCCCATAAGGCATCGTCCTCGTTGACTCTACCGCAATAGCAAGGTGTAGTTGCGTCCGGTGTCGCGTCGGTAAAAAGCCGGTTAGGACAGGTTTATTCACCTCGGATTGTAACACTCGTTCAGCGGCATAGTTTTTGATTTCAACAGGATCCATAGCACCTTCAACAAAAGTGAATTCGCATGCCGCGTCGTAGTAAAACATTTTTAACGTAGACTTCGGCTTAGCAGTTTCCTCTTGGATATCTGTACTCGTTTCTATAACAGCTGTCGGTTCGGTTTTCTGGCAACGTTTAATGTAATCGTCAACCATTTGAGAAAGAAGTAACGGTTTTGTGTCTTGAATACCAACGACGTGTGCGAAGTAGGTATCGAGTCGTTCCAATCCCTCTTGCCCAAGGTGCGCAACGGTAAGTGGGTCGATATGTTCCACATAACCAAGCCATTGATTCCATGCTGTGCTTCCTACATAGACATCATAATGTTGTTGCGCTGTTCCGTTTAAGAGCACCGCGCGGAGATTATGCACGTCTTCATCGAGATGCCCAGCGGTATGGTAAGGTATACCGACAATCTTTTCAAACGATTGCGCAGAGTCTGTGTCAGTAGTCCCTCGTGCGACAATAGCATCAAGAACAGCTGAAGCCTCAAGCGGGTAAAAACACCCAAAACCGCCCTGGTCGGAAACCTCAATTTCAGGAACATTGGGGTCTGTTTCATCAATATCCTGCTGATTCCAGTGGTAACCCCAAAGTCCTCGGAACCCAGTCTGTTCAAGTGCCCGCAGGAAAGTATCATTCTTGAAGATTGCCCCTGCGATGTTAATGTCCGTGCAAGGTAGTGTTCGCTTGAGTCTGTCGCGTTCCCTGATTATATACTCTGGCAGCTTCTCTCGCATCGTGACGAGATGCGATGCCATGGCTTCTGTGCTGGCACCCGGATTTGCGTTTCTTTCCGCCTCCCAGTTCGTTTCCCAGATCTGTCTGATGTCGAGCATCAACAAAGGCGCGTCCCCGTTCTCTGTGTGGAATGTTGTAAGCAATTTCGCGATGGCTGGCGCAGATTTGGTATCGACTGCCCATGTTATGGGTATATCGTGTTTATGCGCGACCTCTGCTAACAGTCGGACACCTTCACGTAGCCGCTCTCGGTCTTCCGCTATTGCTGTGCTTACCAATCCATAACTCAGCATTACTATTCCAAAAAGACGGTAACGCCCATGTCGGCATACTTTTGGCGGGTGCTGGGACTGCCGTTCCTAAAGCAGACAGCGGTTGTCGTTCCTTGCAAAGCTTTCGCGACGTATTCAACACAAGCATCCACGGTTTGGAGTGCATGATTCGGGTGGCTCTCAATGCTGAATGTCAGATCAGCAGGACCAAAGGAGAGACAGTCAACTCCCGGCTTCGCGAGATGTCGCGCATGTGTGACGGCTTCTATGGACTCAATTTGCATCCAGAGGATGCCATTGGCGTTCCACCAGTCGGCGTACTCCAGCCGTTCTCTGCCTTCGGAATTCACCCGGGCAGCACCACCCCAACTCCGAAGCCCCTGCTGCGGATAGTAGAAAGCAGCAACTGCTTCGTTTACGGTTTCATCTAATTCGACCTGTGGCACCTCAATACCCGTAGGACCTAAATCAAGACAGTTGCCAATGAGATAAGCGTGTCGGGTATGCTTAATCCGAAAGTTGACTGGAATCCCCAATTCATTCGCCATGTTACAGAAGGCGACGAGCCGATCTTCGTTGTATGGAGAATGTTGGCTATCCACAGCGACAAAATCGTAGCCGTCCTCTTCGACTTTGGCGATGAGCGCGTCGGCAGACGCTGCCATAGAGACGTTAGCGCCATAGACGAGTTCTCCGTTATGGATCCGTTGTTTCAAATTTGCTGCTGACATTGTTACCCCTCATTTTTTAGCGCAGCTTGCAGGTTTCCAAAACTTGCCGTAAAAATTATCTGCGGTGTGCGTAAGTTCAGTTTTAAATGCAAACGGCATAGCAGATGCTATTCCGAAACCGAGGCAGGCACTTCAAGTCGCGCCTGAGTTTCTATAATTATACCCTAAAAATCCTTTTCTGTCAACGGATTTGTGTTTTGGAAGGCGGGATTCAGCTCGTTAGTTTAAGAGTTATCAGTGGGGCAGGTGTTAGTATCTGCGGTTCAATCGTGAACTAAGGGTGAGGGGTTATGTGAGGTGCTTCCATATCTGCAGATTTCACTAATATTTTCAGAGTTAGGAGTCGGGAATCGGAGTTCCCTCCTACAAGAACTGGTTGTCCATTATCCTCGTAGGAATTGCATCTGTTGGTTGTCGAAGTGACATCCCGATTTCTGGGTTGGGCGGATCCGCCACGCATCAGGTAAGCGGACGCGGGTGTTGATAACATCCGGGTTCTTGAAGTAGAGTTTGTTCATAAACGGCTATCAGCGGTCAGTCATCAGTAATCAATGAGCCTATAAAATGTTACACTGGTTAACATTGGGTGTACAGAGGTTATCGGATAGAACCCAGTAGCTGTAAGGGTTTATAGGCTTTTGTTTTTCGAGCCTCGTTGTAAAAAAAGAATTTGGTGGAAAGTGTAACATTTTATTTCTCGCTCTATCAACAAAACGAAAAATATAATATTACTATACGTCACACTGGTTCCATCACGAGGTGAACCTCGCGTCCATCCAGCACGAGGAAAATATCAAATTCTAATTCAGCCCCTAATGTCTGCTTCATCGTCTCAACAGCCTCTCGGACAACTGGTGCGATCTTCGACGCGAGTTCCAACGGGGATAAATCTGTTACAAAGTCTAATTCCATTTCCAATTTGCGTTTCATTTGGATAACCTCAACTTCGTTGTCACAGTCATAACGTATCACCACGGCAAATACTTTCGGAATGCGCCGAGGTGAAACACATACCACGAAATGTTATAATAGAACTCATAGCGAGTAGAAGTTAAGAATCGTTGAAAGTTACACGAAAGTTAATCATTGAATATGCTAAATAACGAA